>DATLYR010000141.1 GCA_035574475.1 Nevskiales bacterium
GCTTCCCCACCGTGCGCCGCCCGCTGCGGGCGCGGCCCGGCCGCCGGGTGACCCAGATGCACTACGCCCGCCGCGGTATCGTCACGCCCCAGATGGAGTTCGTCGCCATCCGCGAGAACTGCCGCTTGCAGGAACTGCGCGAGATTTATGCAAAGGCGGGTTATCTGAAGCGCCACGCCGGGCAGTCTTTCGGCGCGCAACTGCCGGAGGTGGTCACACCCGAGTTCGTGCGCGATGAAGTGGCGCGCGGCCGCGCCATCATCCCGGCCAACATCAAGCACCCGGAGCTCGAGCCGGTCATCATCGGCCGCAATTTCCGGGTCAAGATCAACGCCAATATCGGCAACTCAGCGGTCACCAGCAGCATCGCCGAAGAAGTGGAAAAGATGGTCTGGGCCTGTCGCTGGGGCGCGGACACGGTCATGGACCTGTCCACCGGAAAAAACATCCACGAGACCCGCGAGTGGATCATCCGCAACAGCCCGGTGCCGATCGGCACCGTGCCCATCTACCAGGCGCTGGAGAAGGTCGGCGGCAAGGCCGAGGACCTCACCTGGGAAATCTTCCGCGACACGCTGATCGAGCAGGCCGAGCAGGGCGTGGACTACTTCACCATCCACGCGGGCGTCCTGCTGCGTTACATCCCGCTCACCGCGAAGCGCGTGACCGGCATCGTCAGCCGCGGCGGCTCGATCCTGGCCAAGTGGTGCCTGGCGCACCACAAGGAAAACTTCCTGTACACGCACTTCGAGGACATCTGCGCGATCATGCAGGCCTACGACGTGTCCTTCAGCCTCGGCGACGGCCTGCGGCCCGGCTGTATCGCCGATGCCAACGACGAGGCCCAGTTCGCCGAACTGCGGACGCTGGGCGAGCTGACGCAAATCGCCTGGAAGCACGACGTGCAGGTGATGATCGAAGGCCCCGGCCACGTGCCGATGCAGCTCATCCAGGCCAACATGGACGAGCAGCTGAAGCACTGCTTCGAGGCGCCGTTCTACACCCTGGGCCCGCTGACCACCGACATCGCGCCGGGTTACGACCACATCACCTCCGCGATCGGCGCGGCGCAGATCGGCTGGTACGGCACCGCCATGCTCTGCTATGTCACGCCCAAGGAGCATCTCGGCCTGCCGGACAAGCAGGACGTGCGCGACGGCATCATCGCCTACCGCATTGCCGCGCACGCCGCCGATCTGGCCAAGGGCCACCCTGGCGCGCAGCTGCGCGACAACGCGCTGTCGAAGGCGCGCTTCGAGTTCCGCTGGGAAGACCAGTTCAACCTCGGCCTGGACCCGGAGAAGGCCAGGGCATTCCACGACGAGACCCTGCCGCAGGAGGGCGCCAAGCTGGCGCACTTCTGTTCCATGTGCGGCCCGCATTTCTGCAGCATGAAGATCACGCAGGATGTGCGTGAATACGCGGCACGCCAGGGCGTTGACGAGGCAGCCGCGTTGGCGAAGGGCATGGAGGAGAAATCGGCGGAGTTCCGCCGCGGCGGGGCGGAGGTTTACCGCAAACTCTGAGTTTCCAGCGCGAACCTCGGCTTGCGCAAGGGGTCCAAATCAGGCTGAGAATCTGCCTGCGGCCGCAAAGCCGCCGGCAGGAGACTGGCCACGATGCAGACGCCCGACTTTGCCCGCCTGGGCCCGCCGCCCTTCGAGACGAAGGACCTGAAATTCCTGTTCGAGCATTTTCCGGTGCCCGGCGTGGACCCCGCGCAGGCCGCGCAGGCCGTGCTGGAGCGCCCGACGACGCTGGAATCGCTGCTGGAGAGCGAGTACGTCTATGCGGCGATCACCGGCCGGCAAACCCTGTGGCTCGAGGTGTCGCCGCGGCTTTTCTTCGACATCCTGCTGCGTCGTGCGCTGCCGGGGCGGCGCCACGCCCTCGAGCGCAAGACCATCCATTACCTTGCCAACCTGCTCGGGCTGTTCGCGCGCACCGACCGGTTGTTTAGCGTGCAGCCGGATGAGGCGCAGCGCTTCCACTACCTCGTGGACCTGGCGCAGGAGGCGGCGGTGTCCGACGCCGAGCGCGGCTTCGTGGTGCACTCGCACATCGGCAACCATGCACTGTTCCTGGCCGGTCTGTGCCGGGGATGGATCGATGCCCGTTACCGCTACCACCGGCGGCCGGTGAATCTCGAGTACTACTGCCAGATGGGGCAGTCGTACTTCTTCACCGCCTCATGCCATCCGCTGGCCGACGAACTCGGGCTGCGCGAGGTGTTTCGTGACCTGGCCGGGCGTTTCCACTACTACCGCGACGGACTGGAACGCATGCAGGGCAGCCTGCTGCGTCACTGAGCAGGCCGCGTGCCGGCGATGGTCAGGTCCGGACCGCGCGCGGGCTGAGGCGCGGCGCAGCAGCCCGTGCGCCACGGATCGTGGCAGCCAAGGCCGCGCATTCCTGCGATACTGTCCCCATGAACGATAGAACCAAGTCTCCCAACATGGCAGTGTTCTGCGACTTCGAGAACGTCGCCATCGGCGTGCGCGAGGCGCGCTACGCCGCCTTCGACATCCACAAGGTGCTGGAGAAGCTCCTGCTCAAGGGCGCCATCGTGGTCAAGAAGGCCTATGCCGACTGGGCGCGCTACGCCGAGTTCAAGAAGCCCATGCACGAGGCGGCCTTCGAGCTGATCGACATCCCGCACGTGAGCATGAGCGGCAAGAACTCGGCCGACATCCGCCTGGTGGTGGACGCACTCGATCTCTGCTACACCAAGTCGCACGTGGACATCTTCGTGATCGTCTCCGGCGATTCCGACTTCTCGCCGCTGGTCAGCAAGCTGCGCGAGAACGGCAAGCTGGTGGTGGGCGTGGGCGTCAAGAAATCCACCAGCGACCTGCTGATGTCCAACTGCGACGAGTTCATCTTCTACGACGACCTGGTGCGCGGGCAGAAGAAACCCGCACGCCGGCCGGCGACAAAGCCCGAGGCCAAGGCTGGCGACAAGCCGGCGGAGAAGTCCGCCGAGGACAAGACCCAGGAAGCCTTCGACCTGGTGCAGGAAACGCTGGAGGCGCTGATCGAGGAGCGCGACGACGACGAGAAGATCTGGGGCTCGATGATCAAGCAGGCGCTCAAGCGTCGCCGGCCGGGCTTCGCCGAGTCCTACTATGGTTTCCGCTCCTTCAACGCCCTCCTCGAGGCCATGGCCAAGACCGGGCTGCTCAAGCTCACCCGCGACGAACGCTCCGGCGGCTTCCTGGTCGCGCCTGGCAGAGACTGAAGGCCAGGCTGCAAACTCTAGTGCGAATGCCCCTCGGCTTTCGTATGGTGGGCCACGCCGAGGCGCTGGTGCATCAGCGGGCTGGTGGTGGTGTACTGCAGGTGCACCTTCTCGCCCGGGTTGAGCCGCGCCTTGATGGCGAAGGCGGCCAGCGCGGCTTCGTGGAAGCCGGATAGGATCAGCTTTTTCTTGCCAGGGTAGTAGTTGATGTCGCCGACTGCGTAGATGCCCGGCACGTTGGTCTCGAACTTCTCGGTGTCCACGTTGATCTGGTGCTTGTTGAGGCTCAGGCCCCACTCGGCGATCGGCCCGAGCTTGGGCGACAGGCCGTAGAACGCCAGCAGGTGCTCGACCGGCACCACGTGTTCGGCGTTGTCCAGGCCCGTGAGCTTCAGGCCGGTGAGCCTGCCGCCGTCCTCGGTGAAGCCGTGCAGGTGGCCCGGCAGGAAGCGCAGTTTGCCGGCCGCGGCCAGGGCCTTCATCTTGTCCACCGAGGCCTGCTGCGCGCGGAACGCGTCCGAGCGGTGGATCAGCGTCATGGACGCGACCTTGTCGGCCAGTGCCAGCGTCCAGTCGAGCGCCGAGTCGCCGCCGCCGAGTACCACGACATGCTTGCCGTGGTGCAGAGCTGGATCCTTGACGCGGTAGAACAGCTGCGTGTTCTCGAACTTGTCGATGCCGTCCACCTTCACCGTCACCGGCTGGAAGGCGCCCACGCCCGCCGCGATCACCACCGCACGCGCGTTGAACTCGGTGCCGGCCGAGGTCTTGACGTAAAAGCCCTGGCCGTCGAGCGGCTTGACCTCGGTCACCTGCTGACCGAGGTGGAACTGCGGCTCGAAGTGCGCGATCTGCTGCATGAGCTTGTCCACCAGCTCCTGCGCGCCGATCACCGGGTAAGCGGGGATGTCGTAGATGGGCTTGTCCGGGTACAGCTCGGTGCACTGGCCACCGGGCGCGGGCAGTGCGTCCACCAGGTGGGCACGTATGCCCAACAGGCCCAGCTCGAAAACCTGGAACAGGCCGCAGGGGCCGGCCCCGATGATGACGACGTCGGTCTGGATGCTCATTCGGCTGTTTCCCCTATCAGACTTTCCCGTCATTCCGGCGAAAGCCGGAATCCAGCGACTTTACTGAAAGACTCTGGACCCCGGCTTTCGCCGGGGTGACGCGTATGGAAAAGTGTTACCGCAAAGCCGCAGCTTACCGCATCGGGCCAGGCGGCATCTCGTCTGAAAACATGAGCTTGGGCGGGGGAATCCCGCGCCGGCCGCCAGGGAACTAGACTCGTTGTACCCCGGCCGGACGGTCCGTGACGCCCATGCAGGACCTGCAAGCCCAGGCGGCCCCCGCGCCGCCGAAATCCACCACCGGCCCGCCCGACATCGAGGCGGCGCTGCTGGCGATCGTGCGCCAGACCTGGGCCGACCTCAACCGGCGCTCGCCCGCCCAGTTGCGGCTGACGCTCGACAGCAGCTTCGACCGCGACCTCGGCCTGGACAGCCTGGCGCGGGTCGAACTGCTGCTGCGGGTGGAAAAGGCCTTCGGCCTGCGCATGCCGGAGCAGGTGCTCGAGGAGGCGGAAACGCCGCGCGCCCTGCTGCGCGTGCTGAAGTCCGCCGGCACGCCGCTGGCGGCGCCGGCCGAGCTGCCGATGGTGGAGAGCCTGGCAGCCACGGCAGCGGACGTGCTGCCGGCACCGGCGGGCACGGCGACGCTGATCGAGGCGCTGGAGTGGCACGCGCGACGCACCCCCGACCGCGTGCAGATCATCCATGCCGAGGATTTTTCCGGCAGCGCGCCGGAAACGCGCGTCACCTACGGGCAGATGCTGGAACGCGCCGAGCGCGTGGCGGCCGGCCTGCAGGCGCGCGGCCTCGGGCTGCAGCAGGCGGTGGCGATCATGCTGCCGACCTGCCCGGAGTATTTCTATGCCTACCTCGGCATCCTGATCGCCGGCGGCATCCCGGTGCCGATCTACCCGCCGGCGCGGCTGTCGCAGATCGAGGAGCACGTGCGGCGGCACGTCGGCATCCTGAGCAACGCCGAGGTGGCAATGATGATCACCATCCCCGAGGCGCGGCCGGTGGCGCGGCTGCTGGAGGCGCATGTCGCCAGCCTGTGCCATATCGTGACCCCCGCCGAGCTGATGCAGGAAACGCGACCGCTGGTGCGGGTGGCGCTGCGCAGCACCGACATCGCCTTCATCCAGTACACCTCCGGCAGCACCGGCAACCCGAAGGGCGTCATGCTGACGCACGCCAACCTGCTGGCCAACATCCGCGCCATCGGCGACACCATCGGCATCAGCTCGCAGGACGTGTTCATGGTGTGGCTGCCGCTGTACCACGACTTCGGCCTGATCGCGGCCTGGATGTCGAGCATGATCTACGGCGACCCGTTCGTGGTGATGTCGCCGCTGGCCTTCCTGATGCGGCCCGAACGCTGGCTGTGGGCCATCCACCGCCACCGCGCCACGCTGACCGCCGCGCCCAACTTCGCCTACGAGCTGTGCGTCAAGCGCATCGAGGACAGCCAGATCCAGGGGCTCGACTTGAGCTCGCTGCGGCTCTGCGCCAACGCCGCCGAACCGATCAGCCCGGACACCATCGAACGTTTCACCGCGCGCTTCGAAAAGTTCGGATTCAAGCCCGAGGCGATGGTGCCTGCTTACGGCCTGGCCGAGGCAACGGTCGGCCTGGCCGCCTCGCCGCTGGGACGCAAGCCGCTCATCGACCGCGTGCAGCGCCAGCCCTTCGTGCGCTGGGGCAAGGCGTTGCCCGCCCTGCCGAACGATCCCAACCCGCTGCGCTTCGTGTCCTGCGGCCGGCTGCTGCCGGGTTTCGAAGTGCGCCTGCTCGATCGCAGCGGGCAGCCCGTGGGCGAGCGCGTCGAAGGGCGGCTGGAATTCCGCGGGCCGTCGGCGACGGCGGGCTATTACCGTAACCCGGAACTGACCGCCAAACTATTTCACGACGGCTGGCTGGACAGCGGCGACCGTGCCTACCTGGCCGACGGCGAGCTGTACCTGACCGGGCGGGTGAAGGACATCATCATCCGCGGCGGTCGCAACATCTACCCGCACGAGCTGGAGGAGGCGGTGGGCGCGATCCCCGGCATCCGCCGCGGCTGCGTGGCGGTGTTCGGCAGCCCGGACCCGCACAGCGGCACCGAGCGGCTGGTGGTGCTGGCCGAGACGCGCGCAACCGACGCCGCGGAACGCGAGCGGCTGTGCGCCGAGGTGACGCGTACGGTGGTGGAGCGCCTGGGCGAGCCGCCGGACGAGGTGATGCTGGCGCCGCCGCAAACCGTGCTCAAGACCTCCAGCGGCAAGCTGCGGCGCGCGGCCACGCGCGAGCTGTACGAGGCCGGGCTGGTGGGCTCACCGGTGCGCGCGGTGTGGTGGCAGGTGCTCCGGCTGGTGGGCAACGCGTTGCTGCCGGCCCTGCGCCGCCGTGCGCAGGCGCTCATGGACGCGCTGTATGCCGCCTATGCCTGGCTGCTGTTCCTGCTGGCGGCGCTGCCGACCTGGCTGGTCACGGCGCTGACGCCGCACCCGGCCTGGGCCTGGAAGGTCGGGCGCCTGTCGGCGCGCTTGTTCCTGTGGCTGTCGGGCACGCGACTGGAAGTGCGGGGGCTGGAGAACCTGCCGCGCACAGGGCCCTACGTGCTGGTGGCCAATCACGCGAGTTACCTGGACGGCATCGTCGTGGTGGCGGCGCTGCCGGGTTACTACAGCTTCGTCGCCAAGCAGGAGCTCAAGTCGCAGCTGATCCCGCGGATTTATCTCGATCGGCTGGGCACCGAGTACGTCGAGCGCTTCGCCATCCGCCAGAGCGCGGAGGATACCCAGCGCATCGTGCGCGCGGCGCTGGCCGGCCGGCGGCTGGCGTTCTTCCCCGAGGGCACTTTCCGCTCCACGCCGGGCCTGCTGCCGTTCCGGCTCGGCGCCTTCGTCGCCGCGGCACGCGCCCGCGCCTGCGTGGTGCCGGTGGCGATCCGCGGCACGCGTGCGATCCTGCCGGACGGCACCTGGCTGCCGCGGCATGGCGCGATCACGGTGACCATCGGCAAGCCCGTCATGCCGCCGGCCGACGTGGCCGACAGCTTCACCGCCGCCATCCGCATGCGCGACGAAGCGCGTGCGCAGATCCTGCCGCATTGCGGCGAGCCGGATTTCGGGCAGCGGATGGCGGCGTAGGGGTGCTCCAATCTTGGCTTGCTACGCCTGGCCGCGCCAGGGTGTGCGCGGCAGGTGCAGGTTGGCGTGTGACACGGAAGACGTGACGGATAATCTGGAGGGGTGGAATGGTCTTTCCTTGTCATATCGGCCCCGGGGTTCTACCCCGTTTCCACAGGCGGCTCTGTCGCTAGCGCTTCGCTGCTTCCTGCGGGGCTTCTTCGATCAATTTTGTCGAGACGCCTCGCCGCTTGAGCGCCTCCGCCAGGCGTGCGGCTGGGCCGAAGACATGCACGGCCTCGTCGCGGCGCAGGCCGTCGCTGATATAGGACTTCAATAGTGCCTGGTACCCGGAGAAGCTCCTGCGAGGCGCGATGGCTTTGAGTGATACGACAACATCCTTCGGGATATGCAGCGAGATGTTCGTATTAGGTCGCTTCTTGCGGAGACGTAACTTAAGCGTGTTGGAAATCACGGTGGACTAAGCCGCGATCTTGTTCCGGACGATCTCGCGCGTGGCGGTGACGACCAGCCCGGCCCAGCTCTGCAGTGTCAACAGCCGGATCTTGAGCGGTCGCTTTTCCGGCAGGGAGATCCACAGCCGCAGCAGGTGGCGGCGCTTCTCCAGCTCGGGCCAGTCCTCGAATGCGGTGCGCGCGTGCAGGATTGTGTGGTTGGAGATCAGCTGGATGTCGCCCGGTTGCAGGTCCATGTCCAGGTACACATCCGGCCGGTTGGCGATGGCGTCGTAGCTGTCCAGCAGCTCTTTCTGCTCGGCGGTCAGCGGCGGTACGCCGGGAATCTGCTGCGCCTCGCGGTAGTAATCGCTCTGCCAGAAGGTGCGCAGCTCGCCATCCGCGTAGCGGCAGGGCGCGATCGGGAAGGCCTTCACGCCGCCTTCGCCCTTGGTGTCGAAGTAGAACGGCGCGAACAGCCGCGGGATGAGATGCGGCTTGCTGCGCATCAGCTCGTTGAACACGGTGACGGAGCTGGCGATGCGCGACAGGCCGCCGCTCTTGGCGGTCTGCAGGCACAGCAGGCCGACGAAGTCCGCCGCGTCGGTGTGCACGGCCAGTTCCTTGTTGGTGCGGTAGTAACGCACGTCGCCGCCGGTGCGCTGGTCACGCACGTGGCCGAGCAGGTCGCCCTCGGGGTTCTGCGCGCCGGGGATGCCGAAGTAATGCCCCATGCACCAGTAGGCGAGCGAAGACTGAGCTTCGTTCCAGTCGCGCACCGGCATGCCGCGCAGCAGCACGAAACCGCGGCCGTGGCGGATCTCGTGCCGCCACTCGGCGATGCGCGCGGCCAGCGTCGGCAGCGGGAAGTCCGCTTTCTGCAGCTGCCCCATTGGCTTGCCGGTGGCCTCGGCATGCTGGACTGCCGCCTTCAGCTCTTTCACCTCGTCGGCGGTGAAGCTGTATTGCCAGTCGCTGCGCGTGCGCATGTCGGCGCCCAGCCAGGCGGCGGGCGAGTGGATCGGCGCCGTCGGGATGCCCTCGTGCGGGCGGGCGAAGTAGTGCAGGGTCTGGGCGCGCAGTGACTTGTACATGGCGGTGCCGGGTCCGGGACGGGATGCCTATTCTTAGCACGCGCCGCGGCCGTTATACACTCTGGTTTCGCCATTCACTGGGGGGATGACCATGACGATTACACCGATTTATGCCGGCCTGCTGGCCATCTGGTTCCTGATCCTGAGCTATCGCGTGGTGCAGCAGCGCGGCCACGGCGTGAGCCTGGGCGACGGCGGAGATGCGGCACTGCTGCGCCGCATCCGCGGCCACGGCAATTTCGCCGAGTACGTGCCATTCATCCTGCTGATGATGGCGCTGCTCGAAATCGGCGGGCAGAAGACCTGGGTGCTGCACGCGCTTGGCGTCACGCTCTTGATCGCGCGCGTGCTGCACGGTTATGCGCTGAGCTACACAGAGTCATGGAAGTTCGGGCGCTTCTACGGCACCTTGCTGACTTTCATCCTGCTGCCGGTGGCCGGCGGCCTGTGCCTCTGGCAGGGCCTGGCCGCGCTGTAGGCATGGGCGACAAGCCGTTCTCCGCGGCCTGTGCGCGTAACCGTCAACCCATTCTCGAGGTGCTGCAGACGCACTTTGCCGACCGCAGGCGGGTGCTGGAGATCGGCAGCGGCACCGGCCAGCACGCGGTGTTCTTCGCCGCGGCGATGCCCTGGCTGTGCTGGCAGGCGAGCGACCGCGCGGAAAACCTGCCCGGCATCCGAGCCTGGCTCGACGAGGCCGCGCTGCCCAACCTGCCGGCGCCGCTGGAACTGGACGTGAACGGACCTTGGCCGGCGCAGACCTTCGATGCGGTCTTCAGCGCCAACACCCTGCACATCATGAGCTGGCCCGAGGTGCAGCGGATGTTCGCTGGGTTGCCGTCAGTGATGATGGAAGACGCGAAGCTCGCGATCTACGGTCCGTTCAATTACGGCGGGCGCCACACCAGCCCCAGCAACGCCGCCTTCGACGCCAGCCTGCGGCAGGCCGGCGCGCAGATGGGCATTCGGGACTTCGAGGCAGTGGACGAATTGGCGCGCGGCATCGGCCTGCGCCTGTTGGAAGACCGCGCGATGCCCGCCAACAACCGCTGCCTGGTGTGGCAGCGTGTCAGCGGCTAAGGAACCTCTGGTTTGTTCCGTTACCCCGGCGGAAGCCGGGGTCCAGCGCCTAGGGAAGCTCTGATCTAACGCACTTTTGGCGGCGGTTGAGCGGTAGTGTTGGCGGACGCGCGTCTTTGCGGCCCTGAATGCGGGCAGTGAGTGCGCCTATTCGCATCGTTTTCCTCGTCATTCCCGATCTGCGGACGGACTATGCCTGTACCAGCCGCCGTCTGACCATGTACAGGTTGGCCAACGCAAACATCGTGAAGGCACGTGCCAGGTTCTTGGCAATGCCGCGGTAGCGCAACTTGGCAAAGCCCCACAGGCGCTTTACCACATGGAACGCATGCTCGCCGCGCGCGCGGATACGCGAGCGGGCGCGGTTGATTAATCGCCAGCGCGCCGACACCGGATGCTGGGCAGTGCCGCGCCGGTTGATCCGGTAACGGACACCCCGTTTCTCGAAGGCCTCACGGTCCTCTTCCTTCCAGTAGGCACGGTCACCATAAATCGCCGATTCCTCGCCGTGCAGGAGCTGCGGGAGTTGGGTCAGATCGTGCTGCGCGGCATCGTGGCGGTGAGCGCATGCACCAGCCCGCGCTTGTCCGTGCCCACATGCAGTTTCATGCCAAAATGCCATTCATTGCCCTTGCGCACCTGCTTCATCTCCGGATCGCGCGCTTTGTCCTGGTTCTTGGTCGAGGGGGGTGCCGCGATCAGCGTGGCGTCCACGATCGTCCCGGACTTGAGCAGCAGCCGGCGCTCCTCCAGGAGGCTTCGGATCTCCTTGAAGATCGCCTGCGTCAGCCGATGCCGCTCCAGCAGATGGCGGAACTTGAGAATGGTCGTCTCGTCGGGAATGGCGTCCTCCGAAAGCTCCAGCCCGGCAAAGCGCCGCATCGCCTCGCTGTCGTACAGCCCATCCTCCGCCTGCGGGTCAGACAGATTGAATCACTGCTGCATGAAATAGATGCGCAGCATCACCGGCAACGGCATCGGCGGACGCCCCCCGCCCTTCCCCTGGGGATAATGCGGCTCGATCAGCTTGAGCAGCCGCTCCCACGGAATCACTCCATCCATTTCCGTGAGAAACCGCTCCCGACGCGTCAACTTCTTCTTGCCCTCCCACGCCAGCCCCGCAAACGTCTTCTGCTTCATGCCGCTCCCCTCTCCTGATGGCTGCGCGTTAGAGTAGCGGGGTTAATCAGAGTTTCCCTAGAATTCGTCATGGCAGTGGTTTCCTTCTGATGGTTGGAATGCTTGGTCGCTTCCTATTTCACCAGATCGAGGCCACCGCCTCCTCAAATGTGCGAAAGAAACGTTACGTCATCCACCGATCACAATTACCGTGTGCGAAAATAAGTGAAATTTTCAAGGGGCTGTTACAATAGCTCTTCCGGCCTTCGCAAGGAGGATTGACGGAGAAACTCGATAGTGAACGTCTCGAACCAACTCTCTCGCTCTAGGGAAGCTCTGATCAATTCCTCTCGTCATTCCTGCGAAGGCCGGAATCCAGCGACTTTCAAGGCACTGGACCCCGGCCTGCGCCAGGGTGACGGAATAAATCAGAGCTTCCCTAGCAGCCCCATCAAGAAAGTGGTGATCTGGGCGCCCAGGAAACTGGGCAACGCGCTCATGACCCTGCCTGCTATCCAGTTGTTGCGCGCCAACTGCCCGGATGCAGAAGTGTCCGTCGTATGCCATCCAATCCTACAAAGCCTGTTTCGAAGTCAGTCCTGGGTTTCTGAGGTAATAGAAGACAGCTCCAAGTCGAAAGGACTCATGACCGGGAATCTGTCACTGCTGCGAGAACTCCGTCGGCGCAGATTCAATCTGGGTATTGTTTTCCACAAAGCAGTACGCTGCGCCTTGCTGTTTCGTCTGGCGGGAGTCATGCAGGTGATTGGCTTCGCCGGCTCCGGACATCGCTTTTTGCTCGACTATTCTCAGCGCAGCGATGATGGCACACATCGGGTCAACCGTCACGCCATGCTGGTGAATGAATATTTCGGACGTCCTGCCCGGTTTCTACCAGCCCCGCACTTGGATCATGCACCGCTTCCAACACCTCTGTTTGTTAACTCGAAACTGACCCTCGGATTGCACTTGGGCACTCCGAGCAAGGGATGCCGGTCCTATCCGACAGCGCAAGCCTGCGCACTCATTTCACGCTTGGTTTCGCGCAGGAACGTCAACATCGTTCTGCTTGGAGATCAAGCCGAGCAAAAAGAATCTCCAGAGTATGCCCGCGCAGCAGCGGGCTATGACGACTTTCTCGATCTGCGCGGCAAGACAGACCTTCCCAGCCTGGTCAGCACGGTTGCCACACTGGATCTGCTAGTCGCGATAGATAGTTCTGTCATGCATATTGCGGCTGCAGTAGGAACCGAATTCATCGTGTTACTGGGGCGTTCCCACGTTCCTTTTGAACTCGTTCGTCCTAAAGTGCCGTTCGGCATTTACTTGGATCGTGGCGACATGCTTATCCAAGAATGCGAAAAAATCACCAGCATCTCCGTAGATGACGTACTGAACGCCATCGACGACGTACTTGCTAAAGCAAAAAAGAAAAATTCCTCCCGCTACGAAGACCAAAGCCTAGGGAAGCTCTGATCAATTCCTCTCGTCATTCTGGCCCCGGATCGAGTCCGGGGCAGGCTCTTCGCCGGAATGACAAGAGGCTAGGGGGTGACGGCGGGGAAGGCGCCGGCCAGCGCGGCGCGGCTGTAGCGGTTGTCGAGCTGCAGCGCCATGACCTCGGCCATGAAGCTCAGCAGCCGCGGGTTGGCGATGTCTTTATGGCCCTGCATGAGCTCGTTGCTGGCGGCGATCTGCCACAGCGCCGGGTTCGCGGTGCGCGTGCCGGTGGCACTCAGTGCCGGGCGGGCGCCCTGCCAGTCCAGGCGGTGAGTGATCAGGGATGCCTGCAGGCCCATGGCCTGACGCTCGGCAGCGTCGTTGCCGCGCGGGTTTTCCAGCCACTGGCCGAGCGGGAAGGCCAGCCGCAGGGTGGCATCGCTCTCCGAGGTGATGGCCAGGATCGGAGGCAGGGCGCTGGCGTCGGCCTGCGCCAGCCGGTCCAGCGCTGCGACGTCCGCGACCGGGATCGCCGGGCTCAGCAGCAGCACCAGGTCGGCGACCGGCTCGCGCACCGCGCCGGGCTTGCGCAAGGGCGCCTGGACCAGCCGCCGGTAGAGCATGGCGGAGCCGAGACTGTGGCCGATCAGGATGAGCTGATTGCCGGGCAGCCCGGCGGTCGTTGCGTCGCGCAGGGTTTTCAGCTGTAGCAGGGCATCGCCGTAATCACCCAGCGCCACGCGCTCGGCTGCGTCTTCGCGGTCGAACCAGGTCAACCCGGCCAGCCCTGGTGGCGTGGCGACGCGGCCGGGCCAGCCCAGGAATACGCCGGCCACCTGGCGCGGCGCGCGCGCCTGAGCGCTGGCGAGATCCCGTTCACGCGCGGCGATGACGCCGAGCAGGGTCTTGAAGCCGGTCACGCTCCAGCGCCCGGCGCCGGCATCTTCCTTCCAGCCGTGGGTGAAGGCGACCAGGATGATCCCGTCCGCAGCGGCCGATTCGAGATCGGCCAGCACATGGCGCAGCTGGGCGGGATCAGCGTACCGACCGTCGTCGCCGAACTGGATATAGCCGAGCCGGAAACCTTCGCCATGCTCGATGATGGACTGGCCGCAGGCGCTGCCCGTGGCGCAGGGTGCCGGGTCGTCGCGGCGCGGCTGCACAGCAGCGCAGGCGGACAGCAGCAGGGTCAGCAGCAGGCCGCTGCCCGCCACTGTGCTGAGCTGAAGCCTGATCCCCTGTGCCATGGCGCCGGTCACCGTCATGCAGAGTTGTCTCTGCGCAATGACAGGTTCCGCGTTCCGGCGCCGCCGGAACATCGCTGAAACCAATCAGGTAAAAAGCTCTAGCGGGCCGGGGAACTTTCGGCACGAACCCTGAGTACCCCCTCTCCCGCGAGCGGGAGAGGGGCCAGGCGAGTGAGGATTGTCTAGAACTGCGCAGCGTCCAGCTCCATCAGCGGTGCCGCGCCTGCGCGGATCTGGCGAATGAGCGTCGCGGTTTCCGGATAGAGCTTGGCGAAATAGAAGCGCGCGGTGGTGAGCTTGGCCTTGTAGAAGGGATCGCCGGAGCCCACCTTCTTGATCGCCACGCCGGCAGCGTAGCACCAGGCGAACGAGAACACCAAGTGGCCGATGAGCCGCAAGTAGGGTACGGCGGCAGCGCCGGCCTCGTCCGGGTTCTTCATCGCCTTCTGGCCGATTTCGGCCGTCAGTACCTGCACCTCCTTGGCGAGCGTGGCGAGCGGGTCGACGAATTCCTTCATCGCCTCGTTGCCGGCGTGCGACTTGATCAGGCCCTCGATCACCTTGCCGAACTTCATCAGCTTGGCGCCCATGTCCCCCAGCACCTTGCGACCGAGCAGGTCCAGTGCCTGGATGGTGTTGGTGCCCTCGTAGATCATGTTGATGCGCGCATCGCGTACGTGCTGCTCCAGCCCCCACTCGGCGATGTAGCCGTGACCGCCGAGCACCTGCATCGCGAGTGTGGTGGACTCGTAGCCGTTGTCGGTGATGAAGCCCTTGACCACCGGCGTGAGCAGCGCCACCAGGTCGGCGTTGTCCTTGCGGATCTTCTCGTCCGGGTGCTTGTGCTCGAAGTCGATCGCAAGGCCCGCCCAGTAGGTGAAGGCGCGCGCCGCCTCGACATAGGCCTTCTGTGTCAGCAGCATGCGGCGCACGTCCGGATGCACGATGATCGGGTCGGCCGGCTTGCCCGGATTCTTGGGGCCGGTGAGGGCGCGGCCCTGCAGGCGCTCCTTGGCGTAGGCCAGCGAGTTCTGGTAAGCGACCTCGGCCAGACCCAGCGACTGCATGCCTACGCCGAGGCGTGCGCTGTTCATCATCACGAACATGGCGTTGAGGCCCCTGTTCGGCTGCCCGACCATCCAGCCGCGGGCAGAGTCGAGGTTGATCACGCAGGTGGCGTTGCCGTGGATGCCCATCTTGTGCTCGATCGAACCGCACATGACGCCGTTGCGCGCGCCGGGCTTGCCATTCGCATCGGGCAGGAACTTGGGGACGATGAACAGCGAGATGCCTTTGGTGCCGGCCGGCGCATCCGGCAGGCGGGCGAGCACCAGGTGCACGATGTTGGGTGTCAGGTCGTGCTCGCCGGCGGAGATGAAGATCTTGGTGCCGGTAATGGCGTAGCTGCCGTCGGCCTGTGGTTCGGCGCGGGTCTTGAGCAGGCCGAGGTCGGTGCCGCAATGCGCCTCGGTCAGGCACATGGTGCCGGTCCACTCGCCGGAGGTGAGCTTGGGCAGGTACAGCGCCTTCTGCTCCGGCGTGCCGAAGGCCTTGATTGCGTTGTAGGCGCCATGCGACAGGCCGGGGTACATGGTCCAGGCCTGGTTGGCGGAGTTCATCATCTCCATGAAGGCGCTGTTCACCACGTGGGGCAGGCCCTGGCCGCCGTACTCGGGGTCGCAACCGAGCGAGGGCCAGCCGGCCTCGACGAACTGCCGGTAGGCCTCTTTGAAGCCGGTCGGCGTGGTCACGCTGCCGTCGTCGTGGCGCTTGCAGCCTTCGCGGTCGCCCACCTGGTTGAGCGGGTACAGCACCTCGGCGCAGAACTTGCCGCCTTCTTCGAGTACGGTATCGATGGTGGCGGCATCAATGTCCGCGTGGGGCGGAAGCACCCTCAGGCGCTTCTCCACTTCGAGCATCTCGTGCAGGACGAACTGCATGTCGCGCAGGGGCGGTGTGTACTGGGGCATGAGGACCTCGGATGTTGAATGATCGATGAGGGCAGGCCGGCGCATGGCGCCGGCGCACTCCAATCAGCCTAGCGCGCCTGCGCGAGCGGCGCCACGGCTGCATACGCTGGGCGGCCTCGGCGTACGGTGCGCCTCAATTGGCGCGCGGGCCGATCTTGGGCACCGGCACGCGCACTTCGTCCAGCGGTTCGGGCTGCAGGGTCACGTGGCGGATGCCGTAGTCGCGCGCCAGCGACCGGTTGAGGCTGTCCAGGACCCTGAGCCAGTCCTGCATGTCGCGCAGCACGACATGCGCCGACAGCGCGATCTGGTCGGACTTGACCTGCCAGATGTGCAGGTCGTGTACGCCGGCGACGCCGGGCGTGCGCGCCATCGACTTTCCGACCGCGTCCAGGTCGAGGTGCCGCGGTACGCCTTCCATCAGCACGTGCAGCCCCTCGCGCAGGAGCCCGAGGCTGGACAGCAGGATCAGCACGCAGATGGCCAGCGACAGCAGCGGATCGATCGGTGTCCAGCCGGTGAAATAGATGACGATGCCGGCGCCGAGCGCGGCCACCGAGCCCAAGAGGTCGCCGACCACGTGCAGGATTGCGCCGCGCACGTTGAGATTGCGTTCCGCGCCGGCGGGCCCGTGGTCATGGCCGTGATGACCATGACCACCGCCACGGCTGAGCATGCGCAGCACGATCAGGTTGACGGCGAGGCCCAGTGCCGCCACCAGCATGACCGCACCGCCCTTGACCGGCTGCGGCGTCTGCAGCCGTTCGAAGGCGCTGTAGACGATGCCCGCGACGATCGCCAGCATCATCAAGGCATTGACCAACGCCGCCAGCACCTCGGCGCGGCCCATGCCCCAGGTGTGGCGCTGACTGGATGCGCGCCGGGCCAGCGCCGCGGCCAGCGCCGCGAGACCCAGCGCGCTGGAGTCGGTGAGCATGTGGCCGGCGTCGCTGAGCAGGGCCAGCGAGCCCGACCACCAGCCGGCCAGCGCCTCGACTGCGGCGAAGCCTAGCGTCAGCAGCAGCGCGCGGAAGAGCAGCCGCCCGTTGTCGGGGGCATGACTCTTGTGTCCGTGTTCGTCCATGCGGCAGATGATACTTTCTCCGTGTCATCCCCGCGCAGGCGGGGATCCAGTCAAAATAGCGGCTTGATTCACTGGATTCCCGCCTGCGCGGGAGTGACAGGATTCGAATGACTCCGTTACCCAGGCTGCCGGTGCTGGACATCCTGCAGCCGCTGAAAGCCGCGTTGCGCGATGCGGGTCGCGCCGTGCTGGCCGCGCCGCCCGGCTCGGGCAAGACCACCGTGCTGCCGCTGGCGCTGCTGGACGAGCCCTGGCTGGCGGGCCGCAAGATCCTGATCCTGGAGCCGCGCCGGCTGGCGGCGCGCGCCGCCGCCGCGCGCATGGCGCAGCTGCTGGGCGAAGAGGTCGGCGAGCGCGTGGGCTACCAGATCCGCTTCGAGCGGCGCAGCGCTCCGGCTACGCGCATCGAGGTCATCACCGAGGGCCTGCTCACGCGCCGGCTGCAATCCGATCCTGAGTTGCCGGGCGTGGGCCTGGTGATCTTCGACGAGTTTCACGAGCGCAGCCTGGATGTGGACCTGGCCCTGGCGCTGACGCTGGATGCGCGCGCCAACCTCAACCCGGCACTGCGCCTGCTGGTGATGTCCGCCACGCTCGATACTCAGGCGATCGCGCGCCTGCTGGACGGCGCGCCGGTGCTGCAGAGCGCCGGGCAGCTCCATCCGGTCGATATCCGCTACCGAGCGCCGAAGCCCGGCGAGCCGCTGGAGGCAGCCGTGGCGCAGGGCGTGCAGACCGCGCTCGCGGAAACCGCCGGCGATATCCTGGCCTTCCTGCCCGGCGGGCGCGAAATCCGCGGCGCCCAGCGCCGGCTGGCAGGACGCATCGCCGCGAACATCGACTTGCTGCCGCTCTACGGCGATATGGACAGCGCCGCGCAGGACGCCGTGCTGCGTCCGGTCCCCGCCGGCCGGCGCAAGATCATCCTCGCCACCAACATCGCCCAGACCAGCCTGACCATCGAAGGCATCACGACAGTGGTGGACGGCGGCTACGCGCGTGTGGCGCGTTTCGACCGCGCCAGCGGCGCCAACCGTCTGGAGACCGAGCGTATCTCGCGCGCCAGCGCCGACCAGCGCGCCGGACGCGCGGGGCGTCTGGGTCCGGGCGTAGCCTATCGCCTGTGGAGCCGCGAGCAGCAGGATCGGCTGCCGGCCCAGGACACGCCGGAAATCCTGGTGGCGGACCTCGCCCGGCTGGCGCTGGAACTGGCGGTCTGGGGGGTGACTGACCCGGCCACGCTGGCCTGGCTGGACCCGCCGCCGGCCGCGGCCTGGGCGGCTGCGCGCGAGCTGCTGCGGGCGCTGGATGCCCTGGACGACGCTGGCCGCCTGACCGCGCATGGGCGCGAGCTGGCGCGCCTGCCGGCAGCTCCGCGCCGCGGCCACCTGCTGCTGACGGCGCAGCGCCAGGGCCTCGGTGCGCAGGCGGCCTGGATCGCGGCGCTAC
>DATLYR010000142.1 GCA_035574475.1 Nevskiales bacterium
GCGATCGCCGAGCAGATCGCCCAGAACGCACCGCTGGGCGTGCAGGCGACGATCGAGTCCGCGCGCTACGCTCAGACGCACGGCGCGGCGGCGGCGCTCAAACGCCTGCGCAGCAGGCTGCTGCGCCTGCTGCTGAGCAAGGACGCGCGCCGTGGCGTCGCCGCCTTCAAGGCGCGCGAGCCAGCGCGTTTCGAGGGCAACTGACCCTCTCCCCACTGTGTGGGAAGACGGTCAGGGAGAGGGGCCTGCCCTGCCGTGCTAAAGTTTGGGCAGTCCCGGCACCGTGACGGAGGGGGTCCTGCCGTGCTGTTCGCACTCGAAGTCCTGTTCCTGCGCATCTATATGGTCATCTTCAAGGCGGTGACCGCGATCATGCCGTTCAAGTGGCCGCAGACCTTCGAGGGGCCGGGCTCCTCGATCGACCTGTGCCACCACATCGCCGCCCAGGGCCACAAGAAGGTCCTGATCGTTACCGACGAGATGCTGGCCAAGCTCGGCCTGCTCGACAACATGAAGGCGGAGCTGGAGAAGCGCGGCGTGGCCTGCGCGCTCTACGACAAGGTCAGGCCGGACCCGACCGTCGAGCAGATCGAGGCCGGCTACGAGCTGCTGAAGCAGCACGGCTGTGATGCGATCCTCGCGGTCGGCGGCGGTTCGTCCATCGATGCGGCCAAGATGATCGGCGCGCGCGCCAAGAACAACAAGCCGATCGTGAAGATGGCCGGCCTGTTCCGTGTGTTCTGGGGCATGCTGCCGCTGTACGCGGTACCGACCACCGCCGGCACCGGCTCGGAAGTGACCATCGCCGCGGTGGTGTCCGACCCGTCCCAGCAGCGCAAGCTGCCGGTGATGGACCTGAAGCTCATGCCGACCGCTGCCGCGCTCGACGGCGAGCTGATGACCGGCCTGCCACCGCCGATCACCGCTGCCACCGGCATGGATGCGCTGACGCATGCGGTCGAGGCCTATATCTCGCGCAACGCGCTCAGGCGCACCGACGAGAAGGCGGTCGAGGCCACCCAGCTGATCCTGCGCAACCTGCCCATCGCCTATCGCGATGGCAAGAACGTCGAGGCGCGGCAGAACATGGCGCGCGCCTCACATCTGGCCGGCATCGCCTTCACCCAGGCCGGCGTCGGCTACGTACACGCGATCGCGCATAACTTCGGCGCGCGCTATCACACGCCGCACGGCCTGGCCAATGCCATCGTCATGCCTTACGTGCTCGAGTATTCCAAGCCGGCCTGCGCGCCGCGCCTGGCGATGCTGGCGCGCGAGTGCGGCATCGGGCCGCCCAACGGCACGGATGAGCAGCTGGCCGACGCCTTCATCGCCAAGATCAGGGAACTCAAGCAGCTGTTCGGCATCCCGGAAAAACTCGATAAGCTGCGCGCCGAGGACATCCCGGCCATCGCCCAGGCCGCGCGTGCGGAGGCGCGCTTCACTTACGCCGTGCCGCGCTACATGGACCAGGCCGCCTGCGAGAATCTGATCCGGCAGATGCTGGCGGTGTAGTCATGCGCTTCGCGCAGGTACAGGGCCGCGTCCGCGGCCCTGCCCACAACGAGCAAGAAGTGACTTCGTAGGCTGGTTTCAAGGTTCCCAGTCTTTTTTGCACCAGGCCAGTTTCTGCGCGCGCGACGCGCGCTTGAGCCGCCATTCGTAGCGGTAGGCCTCGACCTTGTCCCGGCAGCGCCGGCTGCGCAGCAGCCGGATGCCGCGCCGCGCGCGGGTATAGCGGCAGCCGCCGGCGCGATGCTCGGCCAGGCGCCGTTTCGGGTCGGTGGTGACGCCGGTATAGAGCGAGCCGCCCTCGCACTCGATGATGTAAACCTGCCAGCGGCTGCGCGTCACGGCGGCCATGGGCTCACGGTCCTGGACACGGCGGGTTTTCAAAGGTAGCGCACGCCGGTCATCGCCTCGGCCCGCGCCCACAGGCCGGCGCCGAGCTGCGGGTCCTGTGCGCGCCGGCTGGGCTGCACGCGCGTCGGCCAGCCGCGGAACTCGATGAAGCCGTCCGGCCCGATGTACTCCCCGCTCTGCACGTCCGGCATGGTGGCGGCGTACAGCTGGGGCAGGGCGCCGCGCGCAGCCGATTGCGCCAGCAGCGCATTGCCGAGCGTTGCCATCAGGTTCCAGACGCTGCGCGTCAACGAGGCTCCGCCCTGGCCGCCGCCATAGACGATGTTTGTGGCGGAGTAGCCCGGGTGCGCGGCCACGCTCCGCACATCGAATCCGGCCTTGCGCAGGCGACGATCCAGTTCGAGGGCGAACACCAGGTTGGCGAGCTTGGAGCGTGCGTAGGCGCCGCGCTTGGAATAGCAGGAGCGCTCCCAGTTGAGGTCGTCCAGCGGCAGGCGGCCGACGCGCTCGGACAGGCTGGTGACGGTGACGATGCGCGCGCCCGGCGTGGCGCGGGTCAACTCGAGCAGCAGGCCGGTCAGCGCGAAGTGGCCGAGGAAGTTGGTGCCGAACAGCATCTCGAAGCCGTCCGGCGTTTGGGTATAGGGCAGCGTCATCACGCCGGCGTTGTTGATCTGGATGTCGAGTCGGCGGTGGCGGGATTTCAGTTGCGCCGCGGCCGCGCGCACCGAGTCCAGGCTGGAGAGGTCGCCGGGCAGGAACTCCAGGCGCGCGCTCGGAAACTCCGCGCGGATGGCGGCCATCGCGCCTTCCGCCTTGCGCGCGTCACGGCAGCCGAGGATGACCTGCGCGCCGCGGGCCGCCAGCGCGCGGGCGGTGGCGAAGCCCAGTCCGCTGTTGGCGCCGGTGACCAGCGCGGTCTTGCCGGAAAGATCGGGAATGTCCTGCTCGGTCCATCGTGCCATGCGCCAGCGCTCCTCCCGTATTGCCCGCCAGCATCGGCGGATTCGGGCGCCGGATCAAGCCGCGTCGCGCGCGCGCCGGGCCTCGGCGAGGTCCTGCAGGAGACGGCTGTGGTCCGCGCGCCGCAGCCGGTAGCGGCTCAGGAAGTACAGGCTGACGACGTACAGGAGCATGACGGCCGGCGCATAGACGCTGCCCAGGGTCTGCACGGTCTCGGGCGCCACGTCCGCGATCTGCTGCTGGCGCGGGAAGCGGATCAGATCCAGCATCACGCCGGCCAAGAGCGCGCCGATGCCGGACGAGGCCTTGATCATGAACACGATGATCGAGGTAAAAGCGCCTTCCAGCCGGCGGCCCGAGGCCTGCTCGCCCTCGTCGGTGAGGTCGGCGACCATGGATGCGGTCAGGATGTTGATGGCGATCAGCGCGGTGACCAGGATCACCACGTGGAAGAACAGCAGCACCATCAGCTCGCGCGTGCCGTTCTCCGGAAACCAGCCCACCAGTCGCAGCACGATCGGCGCCGGGCCGAAGGCAATGGCGAAGGCCGCCAGCCAGACCGCGCAGGTCTTCTTGTCCCAGGTGCTGCCGATGATGGGGGCCAGGATTGCGGCCGCCATGACCGACAGCACCATGCCCAGCGTCAGGATGCCGAGCTGGTCGCCGGTCAGGCCCCAGAAGTAGGTGTTGACGTAATAGCCCACGGCATGGATGTAGCCCCAGGCGCCGGCCGAAAAGATCGCGCTGACCACCAGCGCACGGAACGAGGGGTTGCGCAGCACCGTGCGCATGTCGTCCCACAGATGCGAACGCGGATCGGGCCGGTTCGGGTTCAGGCGTGCCGCCCGCTGCGTGCCGAGGGCGCAGACGAGAATGGCCGTGCCCGCCAGCAGTGCGCAGACCAGCCCGAAGTCGGCATAGGACTGCGGCAGCAGGCGCCCATCGCTGCCGTCGGGCCGGGTGTTGAAGTACAGCAGGTAGCCGGCGATGGCGGCGCCCAGGCCCGCCATCCAGCCGAAGAAGAAGCGGATGCTGATGATCTCGGTGCGCTCGTCGTAGTCCGAGCTCAGCTCGGCCGCCATCGCGTTGCTGGGCACGGCGTAGAAGGTCAGGCTGACGCGCAGCAGGATGGCGAAGCCCAGCAGCCAGCCGAACAGCGCCATGCCCTGCAGCCCGGCGGGCGGCATGAACAGCAGCGCGAAGCTCAGCGCCACCGGTAGCGCGGCGAAGTACATGTAGGGATGGCGCCGGCCGAGGCGCGTGCGCGTGTTGTCCGAGATCACGCCCATCAGCGGGTCGGTGACGGCGTCCACGCACAGCGCGATGAAGATCGCCAGCCCGACCAGCGTGCCCGACAGCCCGAGCACGTTGTTGTAGTAGAACAGCAGGAAGACGTTGAAGGCTGTGTCCTTGACGCCTTCCGACACCGAGCCGATGCCGTAGAAGATGCGCGTGGCGGTCGGTACGGGCTGCGGGCGCTGGGACATGCGGGCTCCTGCGGGCGTCAGTGGGCTTGCGCGTGCGCCAGAGCGCGCACCGTCAGGCGGATACCTTCCTCCAGGCTGACCCTCGGTGTCCACTCCAGCTCGCGCCGGGCCTTGGCGATGCTGAAGTAATGGTGGGTGCACATGTAGCGCACGGCGAAGCGGGTGAGGCCGTTCTCGGCGTTGAGCGTGCCGCCCTTGAGCGTGTCCCAGCCCTCGGCCAGCGCGGCCACGGCGTAGGCCAGCCAGTAGGGCACCGTGCCGCGGATCGGCGGATAGCCGAGCTCGAGCAGGAATTTCTCGACGAAGTCGAAGAACGCCATCGGCTCGCCATTGGTGATGAAGTAGGCCTGGCCGCCGACCGGGGAACCGGGCGCCAGCCGTTCCTCCGCCGCAACGACCGCGTCCACCAGGTTGTCGATGTAGGTGAAATCCGAGAGCTTGTCGCGCTGGCCGACGGCGCGCTTGAGTCTGCCCTGCTGCGCCTTCTCGATGATGGCGGGGATGAAGCGCCGGTCGCCGGCGCCGAACACCACGTGCGGGCGGAGGGCGCAGGCCAGCGTGGCGCCGCGGCCGGAGAATTCGAGCACCGCCTTCTCGGCCGCAATCTTGCTGTCGGCGTAGGGCGCCTGGGAAATGCGCGCGTAGGGCAGGGTTTCGTCACCGTTCTCGATGTCGCGGCCCTCGTACACCGCGCTGGCCGAGCTGATGTAGACCAGGCGCGGGATCGCCTGCGCCTGGCAGGCGGCGAGGATGTTCTCGGTGCCGCCCAGGTTCACGGCCCAGACGTCCTCCGCGCGGTTGTGCTTGGTGTGCACCAGCGAGGCGTTGTGGATGATGCTGTCCATGCCGGCACAGGCATTGACGACGGCTGTGCGGTCACGCAGGTCCAGCTTGACGAAGGCCACATCCTGACGAAACGGTGTATCTAGGATGTCCGCGCAAGTGACGGCATGGCCTAGTGTCGCGAAGCGGTCGACCAGCGCGCGGCCGACGAAGCCCTGGCCGCCGGTGATGAGGATGCTGCGGCTCATTGGTACGTGCCGAAGGCCTGGTCCCAGAACGGGAAGATCGAGGCGTAGTTGTACCGGACCTTGTGGTGATGGATGTCGTGCCGGATGGCCCAGAAATTGAACAGCCGGAACGCTGGATGCGGGAACACCAGATTGCTGTGCACGATGATGTTGATGCTCGAGTGCAGGAAGAACACCAGGAGGAACGCGGTCGTGCTGATGGGCCCAAGGATCACGATGGCGAGAATCAGCAGGCCCAGCCCGCCGATGGCCTCGCCCGGGTGCAGGTAGATGCTCTTGTCCGAGGTGGTGTGGCGCACGAAATGATGCACACCGTGCAGGTACTTCATCACCTTGGGGACGTGCATGCCGCGGTGGTAGAAGTAGTACATGAAGTCGTAGAGCAGCAGCACGCCCAGGGTTTCGCCCAGCAGCCTGGTTACGCCCGGCCAGCCGGCGTACAGCGTCTGCTCGCCGAGGAAATAGAAGTAGGCGACGAAGATTAGCAGCGACATCACGTTGTTCAGGCTGGTGTTGATGGTCTTGCGCCGCGGCGGGATGTCGTCGCGCTCGGGCGTGCGGATGCGGTACTTGCGGTATTTCTCCGAGTGCGCCGCCCAGGTGAGCCCGGCCATCAGCAGCCCGTCGAAGGCGAGGATGGCGCCCCAGAGGAGGAAGAAAGTAGTGTCCATGATCCGTTGATCCCGAATCCGTGATGTCACCCCGGCGGAAGCCGGGGTCCAGGGCCTTTCGAGTCGCTGGATTCCGGCCTGCGCCGGAATGACAGCGGCGTTAAAGACAGCAAGGCCGCCAGCCGGTCGCGCCAGCGGCGCGCGAACAGCAGGCGGATCGTGGCGCGCGCCCTCGCGTAGTCGCCGGGTTTCACCGGATAGAGCTTAGGCGGGATGCGGAAGGGCAGGCGGTCACCCAGCACCGCCTTGGCGTTGGTGTAGGCGCGCAGGCCGTCGCGGCCGTTCATGCGCCCGAAGCCCGAATGTTTCACACCGCCGAAGGGCAGGTCCTGGTTGAGATAGCACAGGCCGAAGTCGTTGATACAGGTGGCGCCGGCCTCGAGTCGCGCGGCGATACGCTCGGCGCGGGCGGCATCCCTCGACAGCACCGAAGACTGCAGCCCGAAGGCGGTGGCGTTCGCCAGCCGGATGGCGTGCTCGTCGTCCTGCACCCGCATCAGCAGCATGACGGGCCCGAAGACTTCCTCGTTGGCGATGCGCATGTCCGGCGTGACGTCTGCCAGCACGGTGGGCGGGTAGAAGTTGCCCGGCCCGTCGGGTTTGCGTCCGCCCACCAGCGCGCGCGCGCCGTGGGCCAGGGCGTCGCGCACCAGCTCGTCCACGATCTTCACCTGCAGCGGCGAGGTCATCGCGCCGACATCGAGCGTGCCGGGCGCGGTGGGTACGCCCTGACGCAGCTGCGCAGCGTGCCGGGTGACTTCCGCGACGAAGCGGTCGTAGATGCCGTCGAGCAGCAGGATGCGCTCGGCGGCGATGCAGTTCTGGCCGAGGTTGATGAAGCAGCCGCCCAGGGCCGAGTGCACGGCGTGTTCCAGGTCGGCGTCCTCGCACACGATCAGCGGGTCCTTGCCGCCCAGTTCCAGGATCACGGGCGTCAGGTGCTCGGCGCTGCCCTCGATGATGCGCCGGCCGTTGGGCACCGAGCCGATGAACAGGATCTTCTGCACGCGGCTGCGCACCAGTGCCGCGCCGGTGTCGCCGAAACCATTAATGATCTGCACCGTGTCGGGCGAGAAGCCCTCTTTCGCCAGTGCCTCGTCCAGTATTCGCTGGAAGCGCTGCGTGGACCAGGCCACCATTTCGGAAGGCTTGACGATGACCGCGTTGCCGGCCATCAGCGGCGGCGCCAGCGAGGCGAAGATGTTCTGGAACGGGTAGTTCCAGGGCAGGATGCAGGCCACCACGCCCAGCGGGCGATATTCGATGCGCCCCTGCTTGTGCAGCAGCAGGCCGGAGGGCATGCGCTCGGGTTTGAGGTGCCGCTCGCCGTTCTTCATCAGCCAGCGCAGCTTGTTGCACACCGGCAGGATTTCGCCGAGCAGGGCGTTCTCGAAGGTCTTGCCACTGTCGCGCACGATCTCGGCACAGAGTTCATCGGTGTGCGCCAGGATGTGGTCGAGCAGGTGGCCCAGCACCGCGCGGCGCTGCGCAAAGCGGCTCTGGGCCCAGGCCCTCTGGGCGACGCGCGCGCGCTCGACCGCGGCGGCCACGTCTTCCGGCGTGGCGGCGGGCAGCGCCCCCAGCCGCTCGCCGGTGGCCGGATTGAAGCACTCGATCAGCGGCGCCGGGCTGCGGATCGCGGCTTGCGCAAGGGTGCCGGAGGCGGCCATGTCTAATTATCTGTAATTGCAATTACAAGAATTAGAATTTATATTACTAAACATGTCAAGAGCTGCCGCCGGAAGACCTGCGGGCGTCGTCCAGAAGGCAAGCCGGCCCGGCCGCCGGCGCGCCTCCAGCGAGCTGCGCGCGGCCAAGGACGCGCTGTACCGCGCGCACATCCTGGAGGCGGCCGAGCGCATCTTCGCCGAGCAGGGCTTCGACGACACTAAGATGCAGGACATCGCCCGCGCGGTCGGCATCTCGCTGGCCACGCTGTACCAGGCCTACCCGGGCAAGGCCGAGTTGTACCGCGCCATCCTCATCGCGCGCGACGCCGAAATGCTCGAGACCGTCATGGCGCATGGCCAGCAGGTGCTGCAGCAGCCGCAGAGCCTCGAGCAGCTGCTGTGGCTCATGCAGACGCACCTGCGTTTCCTGCTGGAGCATCCCGACTACCTGCGTATGCAGCTGCAGCAGGGTCACGCCTGGTACCACGCCACCGCCTGGCCCAGCCCGGAGGAGCAGCAGATGTGGGAGCGCGGGCTGCTGGCGGTGTCGCAGGTCCTGCGCTGGGGCCAGGCACGCGGCCTGTTCGTGCCCGGCGACGTCACCGACCAGGCGCGCCTGATGATGGCCATGCAGCAGGCGCGGCTGGCGAACTGGGTCAGCGGCGGCATGCAGGAGCCGCATGCGGCGGTGATGGCGCGCATCCAGGCCGACTTCGTGCGCAATTTCTGCCGGCCTCAACTGGCCGCGAGCCTGCTGGCAACCGATGGCGACCGGCTGAATCCCGAAACCGAGGCCCGGATCCGTGCAGCCGGCGGCCAGCCCGGCCGCACCTAGTCAGCTTGGACGAGGAAGCCGGGCTGCACCCGGCAGATAGTGGAAAGCAAAGACCCTGGAAAAGGGCTCCGAGGCGCGCCGCAGGCAGGCTTCGGCACCGATAACACGACGACGGGCGAGGAGAAGCGCATGAAGTACAGAAAGACTGTGCTGGGGGTGCTGTTCGCGGGCGTGGTGGGACTGCCCGCGCTGGGGGTGCAGGCCAAGGTTCCGCCGGAGAAGGCGGCCGAGCTCGACGGCCCGCGGCTGACCTGCATGGGCGCCGAGCGCGCCGGCACGCCCTCCGGCGTCGCCGAATACACCGGCAAGTGGTACAAGACCTGGCCCGGCGTGACGCGGCCCTATGGCTTCGAGCCCGGTCCATACAAGGACGAAAAGCCGCTGTTCACCATCACCGCGCAGAACATGTCCCAGTACGCGGACAAGCTGACGGAAGGCCAGAAGGCGCTGCTCAAGAAATACCCGAACCACTACAAGATGCACGTCTATCCCAGCCACCGCGATTTCCGCTTCGCGGACTGGGTGTGCGAGACGGTCAAGAAGAATGCGGTCACAGCCGAGGTCAAGCCGAACGGCCTCGGCGTCATCGGCACCAGCGGCGCGCATCCCTTCCCCTTCCCGCAGGGCGGGCTGGAAGCGATCTGGAACGTGATCCTGCCGCACCGCGCCTGGACCGAGGCCTGTGTTTGCGACATCGCCAACGTGTACTCGAACGGCAGCATCGCCTGGGGCCGCAACCGCTTCCGCACCATGAACCCGGGCAACGACCCGACCCGGCGCGGCAGCTTCCAGGACAAGGTCAACGGCTATTTCTATACCAGCTACATCCTGCCGGAGCGCGACAAGGGCTTCACCGCGGTCGGCTATCAGCCCAGCGATTTCTCGGCCGAAGGCACGATGTCCTGGCAGTACCAGCCGGGCATCCGTCGCGTACGCCAGGCGCCCGAGGTCGGTTTCGACTATCCGGTGCCGCCGGCCGGCATGCGCACGGTGGACGACGATTACGTCTTCAATGGTTCGCCCGAGCGCTACACCTGGAAGCTGATCGGCAAGAAGGAGTTCTACGTGCCGTATCACAACTTCAAGTTCGGCGACCCGGCCGTGAAGTACAGCGAGCTGATCAAGCCCAACACGCCCAACCCCGACTACATCCGCTACGAGCTGCACCGTGTGTGGCTGATCGAAGGCAACCTCAAGCAGGGTACGCGCCACATTTACAAGAAGCGCACGATCTACGCCGACGAAGATACCTGGCTGGCGCTGTGGGCGGACAATTACGACAACCGCGACCAGCTGTGGCGCATCGCCTTCGTGATGTATTTCTACTCGCAGGAATCCGGTACCTTCCACCGCGGCGCGTCCATCTACCACGACCTGACCTCGGGCGCTTACGAAGCCGGTTACCTGACCAACGAGCGCGGCGAGGACTGGTGGCGCATCAACCAGCCGCTGAACCCGGAGATCTTCACGCCGCAAGCAGCCGCTCGAGGGGGGCATTGATCAGGGCCTACGGCCCCCTTTTCAAACAAGCAAAGGCAAAGAGAAAACAAACTCTCCCTCCCCTTGGATGGGGGAGGGTGGGGTGGGGGTGATTCGCCCGGGATGATTCAAACAGGGTAGGCCGTCGACGTCCGGGCCGGGCTAGATTCACCGCGGGAGGACACCGTGAACTGGTACACCGGCAACACCACCTTCGACAGTGTGCTCGCGATCGGCTTCGCGTTCGCGGCCTTCACCATCGTCGGCTCGCTGTTCATGCAAAGCCCTTACGGGCGCTTCGCTTCGGACAAGTACGGCATCAACCTCAATCCGAAACTGGGCTGGTGGCTGATGGAGATCCCCGCCACCGTGGTGTTCCTGTGGTTTTACGTGCAGGGCCCGCGCGCGCTGGAGCCCACGCCGCTGGTGCTGGCGGCGATCTGGATGATTCACTATGGCAACCGCGGCTGGTTCTTCCCGCTGTCGCTCCGCGTGGCGCCCGGCAAGCGCAGCAGCTTCAGCCTGATGGTGATGGCCATGGGCATGTTCGTCACCGCCATCCACGGCTATCTCAACGCCAGGTTCTTCACCGAGCTCGCGCCGCACCTCACGCGCGACTGGCTGACCGACCCGCGTTTCATCGCCGGCGTGATCGTCTATTACGGCGGCTTCGGGCTGATCCTCAGCTCGGAGTCCATCATGCGCAACCTGCGCGCGCCGGATGGCAGCGGCGGTTACAAGATCCCGTATGGGGGCGCTTTCCGCTGGGTGTCGAGCCCGCAGTACCTCGGCGAGCTGATCGCCTGGGCTGGCTTCGCGCTCATGACCTGGGGCCTGCCGGGCGTGATGATCTTCCTGATCAGCGCCGGCAACCTGGTGCCGCGTGCCTTCGCCACGCACCAGTGGTACCGCGAAAAATTCCCGGACTATCCGCAGGACCGCAAAGCGCTGATTCCCTATGTCGTCTAACGTTACGCCGCAACACCTCATCGCCGCAGTCCAGCAGTCCCCCCAGCTGGTCGCCGTGCACGACCGCGAACGCTGGTGCGGTCTGTACGCGCAGGACGGTGAGGTCAACGACCCGGTCGGCTCACGTCCGCACCGTGGGCGTGCGGCCATCGAGCGCTTCTACGACACCTTCATCGCGCCCAATACGATCGTGTTCCGGGTCGAGCAGGACGTGGTCTGCGGCATGAGCGTGATGCGCGACCTGACCATTCGCACCACCCTATCCACCGGCGTGACCCTCGACGTGCCGATGCACCTGCGCTACGACCTGGTCGAGGAGCGCGGCGCCCTCAAAATCCGCCGCCTGTTTGCGCACTGGGAGCTGCCCTACATGATCGGCCTGCTGCTGAAGCAGGGGCTGAAAGGACTGTGGACCTCGATCAAGCTCGGGCCGCAGCTGATCGCAAACCAGGGGCTTGGCGGCATGCTCGGCTTCCTGCGCGGCTTCCTCGGCAACGGCCGCGCCGGCAAGAAGGCGGCCACGGCCTTTCTCGCTACGGCCGCGCGTGGCGACGCGGATGCGGCGGGCGCGCTGCTCGATCATCGCTGCGAACTGGAGCTGCCGGCGCACACGCCCATCGGCCTGCCCGAGCTGGTGCAACAGCTGCACGGTCTGCGCTGGAACAAGATGATCGCGGCCGGCGACTTCGTCACCGTCACGCTGCAGGCCGGCGGCCGGCGCGGGGTGGCGCTCTTGCGCTTCGACTACGGACCGCAGCGGATCTCCGGCGTACAGGTCTTCATCTGACGATGGCCGATGCTATGGGCGAGACTTCGCCGTTCAGCCCGGTCCGGATCGGCCCGCTGACGCTCCGCAACCGCTTCATCAAGTCGGCCACCAACGAGGGCATGGCCAAGGGCGGCGTACCGTCGCAGCGGCTGGTCGAGCATCACCGTCGCATGGTGGCCGGCGGCGCCGCCATGACCACCGTGGCCTACTGCGCGGTGAGCCCGGACGGGCGCACCTTCGAGGACCAGGTCACGCTCGACGATGCCACGCTGCCGCCGCTGCGCGCGCTCACCGACGCCGTGCACCGCGAAGGCGGCGCGGCCTGCGCGCAGATCACGCATGGCGGCGCCTTCAGCTTCGTGCCGAGGCTGTCCACGCGCTATCCGCGCAGCGCCTCCGGCGGCTTCAACCCGCCGGGCGTGATCGCCGGGCGGCTGTTCAAGCGCGCCATGAGCGAGGACGAGCTGGCCCGCGTCGCGGAGGAATTCGTCGCCGGCGCGCGCCGGGTGCGCGCAGCCGGCTTCGACGCCGTCGAAATCCACATGGGCCACGGCTACCTGCTGAGCCAGTTCATCTCGCCTTCCTACAACAAGCGCCGGGACCGGTGGGGCGGGGCGACCGCCGCCGAGCGCGCGCGTTACCCCGCACGGGTACTGCGTCAGGTGCTGGACGCCGTGGGCCATGCACTGGCGGTGACCTGCAAGATCAGCGTGGTCGAGGGCTTCAAGGGCGGCGCCACGGCCGAGGACGCGGTGCAGGTGGCGCAGGTGCTGGAGCGCGAAGGTGCGCACCTGCTGGTGCTGTCCGGCGGCATGAATGTCGAGGCGCCCTGGGCGATCTTCGGCAGCAACATGCCGGCGAGGGTGGTGGAGACCAACCAGTCCGCGCTGGTGAAGCTGTCCACGCGCCTGATGAAGCTGTGGGAGCCGAAGCTCGAATTCCGCGAGCTGTATTTCCTCGAGCACTCGCGCAGGGTTCGCGCCGCCGTCAGGCTGCCGCTGGCCTATCTCGGCGGCGTCAAGTCGCTGGACGGCGTGCAGCGCGTGCTGGCCGAGGGTTTCGACTGCGTGGCGATGGGCCGTGCGCTGATCCATGATTCCGATCTCATCAACAAGTTCCGCGACGGCCGCGCCACGGCCTCCGGCTGCACGGCCTGCAATCAGTGCGTGTCCATGATGTACACGGCCGGCGGAACGCGCTGTGTGCTGACGGAAACGCGCCCCGAGACGGAGCTGGCGCGCCTGAACAGCATGCCTGCCGCAGGTTGAGATGAAGGCGCCCGACTGCTGGCGCGAGCAGCTCCCGGATCTGTCCGGTAAGCGCGCGCTGGTCACCGGCGCCGCCAGCGGCCTGGGTTATGAAACCGCCGCCGGGCTCGCGTCACGCGGCGCCCAAGTGCTGCTGGCCGACCTGAACGAGGCCGGGGGCAAGGCCGCCGCCGCGCGCATCCGCGCGCAGTCACCGCAGGCGACGGTCGAATTCCGCGCACTCGACCTGGCCGATCTTGCCGGTATCCGGCGCTTCGCGGCCGCGCTGAATGCCGAGAACCGCCCGCTCGACATCCTGGTCAACAACGCCGGCATCCTGCCACCCCTCGAACGGCGCACGACGAAGGACGGTTTCGAGCTCAAATTCGGCATCAACGTGCTTGGGCATTTCGCGCTGACCGGCCTGCTGTGGCCGAGCCTGCAGGCCGCCGCCGCGGCGCGCGTGGTCTGGGTGTCGAGCCTGGTGCACCGTCATGCGCAGCTCGACTTCGACGATCTCAACGCCGAGCGCCGCTACGCGCCGCAGCGCGCCTACAACCAGGCCAAGCTGGCCTGCCTGGTGCTGGCGCTGGAACTGCAGGCGCGCGCGCAGGCCGCGGGCAGCCGGGTCATGGGCCTGGCCGCGCACCCGGGTGTGGCCAAGACCGCCATCGGCGACAGCCGCAAGGGTCAGGCGCGGCGCAGCCTGGTCGATCACCTGTCCGATATCGCGTTCTGGATCGCGATGAATGTCTTCAGCCAGCCGCAGGAGCGCGGTGCGCTGCCGATCCTGTACGCGGCCACCGCCGCCGATGTGAAAGGCGGCGAATTCTACGGCCCGGACGGCTTCGGCGAGATGCGCGGCTGGCCGATCCGCGTGCAGCCGTCGCCGCCCGCGCTCGACCCCGCGACCCGCGCACGGCTCTGGGCCGAGTGCGAAAGACTCACCGGCGTCCGCTATGATGCGCTCACCGTAACCGGCAGGATCCCGCCATGAACTACCACACGCTCGATTACCGCATCGAAGACCGCGTCCTCACGCTCACCCTCAACCGTCCGGACAAGCTGAATGCGTTCACGGTGGAGATGGCCAACGAGCTGGTGGACGCCTTCAACCGCGCCAGCGAGGACGACGCCGTCGGCGCGATCGTCGTCACCGGTGCCGGCAAGGCCTTCTGCGCCGGCATGGACCTGACCGCCGCGGGCAACGTGTTCGGCCTGAACGAATCGCTCAAGCCGACGCTCAGGGATATGAACGAGCGCCTCGACGACCCCGATATCCTCAAGGGTGTTCGCGACACCGGCGGGCGCGTGACGCTGGCGATCTTCAACTGCAAGAAGCCGGTCATCGCCGCCATCAACGGCGCCGCGGTCGGCATCGGCGCCACCATGACGCTGGCGATGGACATCCGCCTGGCCTCGGACAAGGCGCGCATCGGATTCGTGTTCGGCAAGATCGGCATCGTGCCGGAGGCCTGCTCGAGCTGGTTCCTGCCGCGCATCGTCGGCATCTCACAGGCGCTGGAGTGGTGCTACACGGCGGATATCCTGGACGCAGCGGAAGCCAAGCGCGGCGGCCTGGTACGTGAGGTGTTCGCGCCCGAGCAACTGCTGCCCGAGGCCTACAAGCTGGCGCACCGCATCATCGACCACCGCTCGCCGGTCGCCATCGCGCTGGCGCGGCAGATGCTGTACCGCAACGCCGCCCAGCCGCATCCGCTGGAGGCGCACAAGGTGGACTCGCTGGCGGTGTTCTACACCAGCCTGAAGGACGGCAAGGAGGGCGTGCAGAGTTTCCTCGAGAAGCGCACCCCGAATTTCACCTCGAAGTGCTCCACCGACATGCCGCCGTTCTATGGGGCATGGGTGAAGTCCTAGCGTCTGCCAGACGTCGGATTCTGCTCGGATCGCAGGCCCGCACGGTTCTGTAACCCGACCGCAACACTGCGCCCCTAGCATCGGCCCGTTGCCGCTGCCCTGCGTATGCCGATGCCGCCCGCGCTCACGTCCCCGTTTTCCACGGGCGAATTTCCGGAGCTGGAGACCCTGCAGCGTCTCGTGGACCGGGCCGGGGCGGCGGCGCGTGCGGACACCCTCGCGGAAATCGAAACCCCGCGCGGCCGGCTGCCGCTCATCTGCCTGGAGCTCGGCAGCGAGGCGCCGGATGCGCCGGCCGTGGGCTTCTTCGGCGGCGTGCACGGCGTCGAGCGCATCGGCTCACAGGTGCTGCTGGCCTACCTGCACGCGCTGGTCGAGCGCCTGGGCTGGGACGAATCGCTCGCCGCGATGCTGGCGCGCGTGCGACTGGTTTTCGTCCCCATCGTCAACCCGGGCGGCATGCTGCTGGGCACCCGCGCCAATCCCGCCGGCGTGGATCTCATGCGCAACGCGCCGGTGGAGGCCGACCCCGGCGTGCCGCGGCTGCTGGGCGGGCAACGGCTCTCGCCGTCGCTGCCGTGGTATCGCGGCGGGGCGGGCGAGCCGATGCAGCCGGAGGCGCAGGCACTGTGCGCGCTGGTCGAGCGGCGCCTGCTGGGCCAGCCCTTCAGCCTGACGCTGGACTGCCATTCCGGCTTCGGCATGCGCGACCGCATCTGGTTTCCCTATGCCCGCACGCGCGAGCCGGTGGCCTGCCTGCCGGAGATCTACGCGCTGCGCTCGATGTTCCGCAGCACGCATCCCTTCCACGGCATCTACGTGATCGAGCCGCAGTCGCGCCAGTACCTGGCGCACGGCGACCTGTGGGACTATCTCTATGACCGCTCGGATAAGGCGGCCCGCACCTATATCCCGCTGACGCTGGAACTCGGCTCCTGGATCTGGGTGAAGAAGCGCCCGCTGCAGCTGTTCTCCACGCTGGGCCTGTTCAATCCCATCGCGCCGCACCGGCTGCACCGGGCGCTGCGCCGGCACCTGACGCTGCTGGATTTCCTGGTGCGCGCGGCGATCTCGCACCATCGCTGGCGCCCGCCGGCGGAGGCACGCGCCGCCCTGATGGAAGCGGCCATGGCCTACTGGTACGGCGCCGCGCGGCCCGCGCCGCAGCGCCTGGCGTAGCCGCCGCTCAGGCCGACTGCCGCAGGCGCAGCGGCAGGATCTTGGCCGGCGCAGGGGACTCCGCTTCCAGGTCCTGCGGCGCCAGGGCAGGGCGCAGGATGCGGATCCGGCCGTCGAAGTCCTCGGCCAGCGCCGTGCAGGATTCCACCCAGTCGCCGCAGTTGTGGTAGGTCACGCCGTGGATCTGGCGGATCTCGGCATGGTGGATGTGGCCGCAGACGATGCCGTCGAAGCGCCGGATGCGGCACTCGCGCGCCACCGACGATTCGAAGTCCGAGATGATGTTGACCGCCGCCTTGACGTGCTGCTTGGCGAAGCCCGCCAGCGACCAGTGGCCGAGGCCGGCCAGCCGCCGCGCGCGGTTGATCCAGCGGTTGGCCTCCATCGCGGCGTGGTAGGCGGCGTCGCCGGCGCGCGCCAGCCAGCGGTGGTAGCGGGTGATGACGTCGAACTGGTCGCCGTGGATGACCAGCAGCCGGCGGCCGTCCGCGGTCCGGTGCACGTGCTCCTGGGCCACGCGGATGTTGCCCATGCGCGGCTCGAAGGCGAGGAACTTGCGCAGGAAATCGTCGTGGTTCCCGACCACGTAAACGACCTGCGTGCCGCGCTTGGCCTTGGTCAGGATGCGGCGGATGACGTTGCTGTGCGCCTGCGGCCAGTAGAACTCGGTGCGCAGCTTCCAGCCGTCGATGATGTCGCCGACCAGGTAGAGCCGCTCGCAGTCGGTGGCCTTGAGGAAGGCGGCCAGCGCCTCGGCTTGGCAGCCGCGTGTCCCCAGGTGCACGTCGGAGATCCACAGCGTGCGGTAACGCGGCGGGGTTCCGGCCTCGTTTCGGTCGTTCATGGCGCCGTTATAGGCCCCGATGATGACCCGGCGATGACAGTCGCTGTCACGCGCCCGTCACCTGACCGTCATGCGCGTTACGCGTCCGCGGCCCAGCCTGTGCGCCATGCGAATCGCCTACGGCGTCATGGGTTACGGCCGCGGCCACTCGATCCGGGCACGGGCCGTGCTGCCGGCACTGATGCGCGAGCACGAGGTCACGGTGTTCGCCGGCGGCGACGCCTACGCCATGCTGGCCGCGGACTTTCCGACCGTGCGCATCCCGACGCTCGGCTACGTGTATGGCCGCAGCGGCCAAGTCTCCTTCCCGGCGACGATCTCGGCCAACGCGGGCCAGACGACACAGCTGCTGCTCGGTGGACCGGCGCTGCGTGCGGTGATGGACGAGTTCCAGCGCCTCGGGATCGAGCTGGCGATCTCCGATTCGGAGGCCTGGACGCACCAGGCCGCGCGGCGCCTGGGCATCCCGCGCATCGGCTTCGACCACGTCGGCGTGATCGCCTTCTGCAAGCCGCATTACCCTGCCGAGCTCGCCTGGCGCGGGCGGCGCGACGCCTGGGGCTACCGGCGGCTGATGGGCCGACCGGACCGGGTGATCGTGTCGAGCTTCTACCCGGTGCAGCCGCTGGCGGCGGACACGCAGGTGGTCGGCCCGATCCTACGCCCGGAGGTGCGCAGCGCCAGCGCCCGCCCCGGCGATTACCTGCTGTGCTATTTCAACAAGGGCCATCTGCAGTACACGCCGCGACTGGAGCGCGAGCTGCAGGAACTGGACCTGCCGGTGCTCATCTACGGGACGCCGGAGGAGGGTACCCGCGGCAACCTGGTGTTCCGGCCGATCGATCCGCTGCGGTTCGTGCAAGACTTCGCCGGCTGCCGCGCGGTCATCGCCACTGCCGGCAACCAGCTCATCGGCGAGGCCCTGCATTTGCGCAAGCCGGTGCTGGCGCTGCCCGAGCGCGTGTTCGAGCAGGAGCTGAATGCCTGGATCGTGGAGCGGCTGGGCATCGGGCGCAGCAGCCGTTTCGCCACGGTCACCGCCGACGAGATCGAGCTGTTCCTGGCCGAGGCGCCGGCCTGCGCCGCGCGCATGGAAGGCTATGGCGGCGATGGCACCGCCGAGGCGATCGCCGGCCTGCGGCGCTGCATCGGCGAGCTGGGCGCTGAGCGCAGGCGCGATCTGGCCGGGCGTGAACCGACAGCGTAGACTCGCAGCAGGTCACACCCGGGGGCGGCCATGAAAACCCTGTCGATCCTGCTGCTGGCGGCTTTACTGTCTTCCTGCGAACTGTTCGGCGGTCCGGGCGTCAAGGCCGGCCATGACGTGGTGATCTGCCACAAGGGCAAGACCATGACCCTGCCGGAGGAGGCGGCCCGCGCGCACGTCAACCACGGTGACCACTACGGGCCCTGCTGATGACGCAACTGGCAGGCAAGGTCGTCTGGATCACCGGCGCTTCCAGCGGCATCGGCGAGGCGCTGGTGCGCCAGGCCTCGGCCCGCGGCGCGAAGCTGGTGATCACCGCGCGTCGCGAGCCGGAACTGTCACGCGTGCGCGCCAGCTGCGCGCAGCCGGAAGCCGTGGCGGTATTGCCGCTGGACCTCGCCGCGCTCGACGACCCGCAGGCCGCTGCGCGCCGCGCGGAGAGTTTTTTCGGCCCGGTGGACATCCTGGTCAACAATGCCGGCATCTCGCAGCGCACGCTGATGCTGGAGACGCAGCTGCCGGCCTACCGCCGCATCATGGAAGTGGATTTCTTTGCGCCGGTAGCGCTGACCCAGGCGCTGGTGCCGGGCATGCTGGCGCGCGGCGGTGGCCACGTCGTCGTGGTCAGCAGTGTGCTCGGCAAGGTGGCGCTGATGCGTCGCACCGGCTACGCCGCCGCCAAGCACGCGCTGCACGGTTTCTTCGACTGCGCGCGCATCGAGCTGGGCGATAAGGGCATCCGCTTCACCCTGGTCTGCCCCGGCTTCGTCAGCACCAACGTCTCGGTCAATGCGCTCACCGCCGACGGCACGCCCTGGGGGCAGGTGGACAAGGACATCGGCGCCGGCATGGACCCGGCCGTGTGCGCCGAGCGCATCTGGCGCGCAGTGGAAAAGGATGAGCTCGAAGTGATCATCGCCGGCAAGGAGCGCATCGCCGTCTGGATCAAGCGTTTCCTGCCGCTGTCCGTCTATACCGCCTTCGCGCGGCGGCTGAAGGTTCACTGACCCATGCAGGAAAACTGGTACGACCGGCACATCCTGCCTTACCTCATCGACTTGGCCTGCGGCCTCAAGGCGGTCAACAGGCAACGCGCGAAGGTGGTGCCGCGCGCGCAGGGTCGCGTGCTGGAGGTCGGCATCGGCACCGGCCTGAACATCCCGCACTACGATAAGACCCGCGTGCACGGCATCGTGGGCGTGGACCCGGCGCTGCGCATGCACCGGCTGGCGCAGAAGCGCATCGCGCGCGCCGGGTTGAACGTCGAGCTGATCGGCCTGGAGGCCGAGAAGCTGCCGATCGCGGACCGCAGCTTCGACTCTATCGTGTGCACCTACACGCTCTGCACCATCCCCGATCCGGTGGCGGCGCTCAAGGAGATGCGCCGCGTGCTCAAGCCCGGGGGCAAGCTGATCTTCTGCGAGCATGGGCGCGCGCCGGAAGAATCCGTGCGCCGCTGGCAGGACCGCCTGCAGCCGCTGTGGGGGCGCCTCGCCGGCGGCTGCCACCTCGGGCGCGACATCCCCGCGCTGCTGCAGGCCGGCGGTTTCACCGCGCCCGCCATGGAACGCGGCTATATCAAGGGACCGCGGCCGATGACCTATAACTACTGGGGCGAAGCGCAGGCGATATAGGCTTTGTCAGTCCACAGTACCGGGCGGTCTGGGGTTTGCGGCTGAAGCCGCTCCTGCCGGGGATTCGGGTCGAAGACTGTAGGAGCGACTTCAGTCGCGACCCATTGCAAGCGCGCACCAAGAACGGTTGAGGAAATGCCAAAGATTGACAAAAAGCTCTACCGCGACGGCATCCGCTTCGAGTGCACCGGCTGCGGCGAATGCTGCCGCGCGCGGCACGGCTACGGCTACATCTACGTCACGCTGACGGAACGCCGCCGGCTGGCGCAGCACCTGGGCCTGCCCACTCGCGAGTTCACCCGGCAGCACTGCGAGAAAACCGACGAGCGTTTCCACCTGCGCGATCCGGCGCGCAGCTGCCAGTTCCTCGACGGCGCGCGCTGCACGGTGTACGAGGCCCGTCCGGGCCAGTGCCGGACCTGGCCGTTCTGGCCGGAGAACCTGAACGCGAAGACCTGGAAGACCGAGGTCATGCGCGACTGCCCGGGTATCGGCGTCGGGCGGCTGTACACCCAGCAGGAGATCGAGGCACAACTGGCCGAAGAAAAGCGACGCGAGAGCCGGAACTGACGAGTTTCTAATCGTCATTCCGGCGCAAGCCGGAATCAGCGTCTTAAAGGCTCTGGACCCCGCCCCCGGCGTTAGCCGGGGCAACAACCCCCTGCTGATTAACCCATACCTCTTCCGCACGCGCGCCGGCCTCGTCCAGCGTCAGCGCGATGTGGTGCCGCGGCTGCCCCAGCGCGCGGCGGCGGATGCGCGGTACGCGTGCGGCATTGATGTACAGCACGCCGTCGCGCTGCAGCTGCCAGTGCTTGCGCTCGCCGCCGGTGCCCTTGAGCCGGTGATGCATATGCCCGGCGATGACGGCATGGACTTTCTTGCCGGCGCGCAGCGCGTAGTCGATGGCGGCACGCAGGTCCGGATCGCCGAAATCCCCGCCCTCGGCGCGGAAATCGCAGCCCCAGAGGTCGTCGCGCGCGGCGCCCAGGCCGGACGGGCCATTGTGCGAGAGGAAAACGATGTCCCGCGGCGCCTCGTCCACCAGCGCGCGCAGCCTGGCGGCGGAGGCCGCGAAGCTGTCCACCCCGTAGCGGCGCTTCAGGAAGGCGCTGAAGTACAACCGGTCGCCGCCCATGCTGTAAGGGCGCGCGGCGATCAATCCCAGCGGCCGCCCGTCCCAGTCGAGCCGGTCGAGCGAATACCCGACCAGTTTCACGGGGCCGAGCGCGGCGCGCAGCGCGGCCTCGCGCCGCTCGTGGCCATAGCTCAGCAGCGCCGCGAGCCGGTCGTGGTGTTTGAGCTCGGCCAGGAATTGCAGCGCCGTGCTGGCGTCGTGGTTGCCGGGAATCATGAAGGCCGGCAGGCGCAGCGCCGCGAGCCGGCGCGCGGTCGGCAGCGAGCCGATCAGCGGCGGCAGGTCGCCGGTGCAGAGCAGGGCGGCGTAGGCCCCTTGGCTGAAATACGCGTTGTCGGCCTGCGTCCAGCTGCCATGAACGTCGCCGACGATGGCGAGACGCAGGGCCAAGGGGCTTAGAGATACTTCACGCCGGTCAGCTGCTGCGACAGCACCCACAGCTTGCCGGCGAGTTCTGGATCACGCGCCAGCTTGCGGCAGCCGACTTTCTTCGGGTAGCCCTTGAGCTGGCGCCAGCCGTCCGGGCCGAGGTAGTCGCCGCCCTGTACGTCGGGCATGGTGGCGGCGTAGAGCTGGGGCAGGGCGCCCCTGTCGGCCGGCTGCGCGAACAGGTTGTTGCCGATGTCCATCGCCAGCCTGCCGAGCAGGGACTTCTCCATCGCCGGGCCGGCGAAGCCGAGGTTGGTGGCGGAGTAACCCGGGTGCGCGGCTACCGCCAGTACGCCGATGCCGGCGCGCCCGAGGCGGCGCTGCAGCTCGAAGGTGAACAGCAGGTTGGCCAGTTTGCTGCGGCCGTAAGCAATCCACTTGTGATACCGGCTGCGCTCGTAGTTGAGGTCGTCCAGGTCGATGCCCGGCGCCCAGTTGTGCGCCAGGCTGGCGACGTTGACCACGCGCGCGCCGGGCGCGGCGCGCAGCCGGTCGAGCAGGAGGCCGGTGAGCGCGAAGTGGCCGAGATGATTGGTGCCGATCTGCATCTCGAAGCCGTCCTTCGTGCGGCACAACGGCAGCGCCATGACGCCGGCGTTATTGATCAAGAGGTCCAGCTTCGGGTATTTGGCCGCGAAGGTCTGCGCGAATCCGCGCACCGAGGCAAGATCGGCCAGGTCCAGCGGGATGAATTCCAGCTTCGCATCCGCTACGGTCTGGCGGATGTCATTCATGGCCCGCTCGGTCTTCTCGGGTGCGCGGCAGGCCATCACCACCTCGGCGCCCTTGCGCGCCAGTTCCAGCGCGGTGTGGTAGCCGAGCCCGCTGTTCGCACCGGTGACGACGGCCACTTTGCCGGCCTGCGAGGGCATGTCTGCCGGGGTCCACTGGCTCATGTGCTCATCCTCCCGTTTGAGCGCTATACCTTAACGCAGAAGCCGGGGGTTTGACCGGCGGGCGCGGGCGGCGCGATAGTGACTGCCATGAAATTCTTCGGCGGACTGCTGGACCGCATCGTGCTGCTGTTCGGCGTGTTGCTGGGTGGCTGCGCGCCCAGCTTCATCAACCAGTACCGGCAGCGCGTCGGCGGGCGCCTCGACCAGGTGCTGCAGGACCTGGCGCCCTTCCAGGCCATCGCCGACCGCTACCATGGCGGCAGCCTGGAGGCCCTCATCCAGCACCATCTGCGCAGCCCCGACCGCACTTTCTACGAGGAGGGCGCGGCCATCCAGGCGATGGTGGATGCCGCCGAGCGCCTGCGCGCCGCGCAGGCGGCGCTCGAAACCGACATCTGGCACCAGCTCGCCTATGTCGTCATGCATCACGATCCGGAGATCGTGCGCGCGACGCTCACGAGCTACGAGCCCGCCTTCATGATCACGCCGGACAGCCTGCTGGTCGCCGCTGTCGTCGGCTTTGGCGCCTGGCTGTTGTTCATGGCGGTGTGGCGGCTGCTGGCTTTTCTATCGCGCTGACCTCCTCAGC
>DATLYR010000143.1 GCA_035574475.1 Nevskiales bacterium
GCGTCACACGACTCGGATAGAGCCAGGCATCCGCCCCGGCTGACCGCGTCTGGCCCGGCATCCCAGTCTGCCGCAACACGCTCATCCCCCGTTCAACCAGGGCACTTCGACCGCGAGGGCCTGCGCGACGTTCACCGCCGACTTGAGCCCGTCCTCGTGAAAACCATACCCCGTCCAGGCCCCGCAATACCACGTCCGGCGGCGGCCTTGGACCTCCGGCAGCCGCTGGCGCGTGATCAGGGCGGCCGGGGTGTACTGCGGGTGGTCATACTCCACCTCGTGGATGACGGTTTCGGGACGCGGCGGCGTCAGGGGATTGAGGGTGACGATGTAGTCCCGCGGCGCGCGGATGCCCTGCAGCCGGTTCATCCAGTAGGCGACGGTGACCGGGTCGTCGTTCAGCGCATCCTCGCGGCCGATGTAATTCCAGGACGACCAGGCGGCGCGGCGCTTGGGCAGCTGGCCTGTGTCGGTGTGCAGCACCGCGCGGTTGCGCGCGTAGGGCACGCCCCGCAGCACGGCTGTCTCGGCCTCGTCGGGATCGGCCAGCAGGCGCAGGGCCTGGTCGGCGTGGCAGGCCACGATCACGGCGTCGAAGCGCAGCACCTCACCGCCCACGCGCAACCAGGCGCCATCCTTCGTGCGGTGCAACTGCTGCACCGGCGCATTGAGGTGCAGCCGGCCGCGGAAGCCCGCCAGCATCTTCTCGACGTAGCGGCGGCTGCCGCCCGTCACGGTACGCCAGCGCGGACGGTTCACCAGGTCGAGCAGCCCGTGGCTGTCGAAGAAATACGCGAACTCCGGAAAGGGATAGTCGAACACGGTGCGCGTCGAGGTGGACCAGATCGCGCCGGCCATCGGGCCCAGGTAACGCGTGCGCAGCGCACGGCCGAAGCCATGCTGGTCGAGGAACTCGCCCAGGGTGTAGCGCGGCAGCCGGTCGGTGCGCAGCAGCCTGCGGGTCAGCCGGTTGAACCGCAGGATCTGCAGCAGCATGCGGGGGTGCGCAGGCGAAACCAGATTGGCCGGCTGCACGAACAGCTTGGCCAGGTTGTCGCCGGCGTATTCGAAGGCGCCATCGCCGATCGACACGCCGAAGGACATGTCGCTGGCACGGGTTTCCACGCCGAGCGTGCGGAACAGTCCGGTGAGATGCGGATAACAGGGCTCGTTGTAGACGATGAAGCCCGTATCCACCGGCACCTCGCCCTCCGGCGTGCGATGCAGGAAAGTATTGGTATGGCCGCCGGCGTAGCCTGCCTGCTCGAACAGCGTGACGTCGTAGCGACGCTGCAGCAGCCAGGCGGCGCCGAGGCCGGCGATACCGGAGCCGATGATGGCGATTTTCATGGTTTGAGTGTGTCCGCGACCGCCGCGCGGAATCGCACGGCCATCCGCTACTACGCCGCAGCGCGCAAACCGGATGCAGCCGGGCGCATCAAGGGGCACAGGACGAGCCCGGCATCGGCTCGGCCCAGCGCGGGTCACTGACCCGGTAGGCCCGCGGTTTGAGGTAGTCCTCCGGGTCGCGCAGGTAGTCGAGTTCCGGCGGCTGCTCGAGCGCGGCGAGTTCGGCGCGCCAGGCGTCTTCGTAACCGGCGGCGCCGCCGCCCACCACCGGCGCCCAGGCGTCGTGGTGCGTGGGCAGGAACACGCGCGGATGGGCGTGCTGCACGTACAGGCGCGGGTCGCGCAGGCCGTTGAGCGGCTGGTTGAAGCCTACGATCGCGCCGACCTGCACATCCACACAGCCCGGGAAGGCATCCAGCGCGCGCTGCACCTCGGCGGCGAAGGGGTTGCCGTCGTTGATCGGGCCGACCGAGTCGTGCCACAGCAGGCTGAAATCGCCGACTCGCAGGTGATAGGCCCAGGTGCCGCCCTGCGGATCGCCCAGGGTCGGGATGAACTGCGCGGTTTCCTGCGGATCGGTGTTGAGATAGATCAGGAAGGTCAGCAGGTCCGGGATGTGGATGAAGGGCGTGCCCGGGTCCTGCGGCTCCGGCGTGGCGGCCGAATGGATGTGCTGCAGGATATGCACCTCCGGCAGATCGGCCCACAGCTTCACGGCCTGGATCGTGCCCGGGGCGGGCGTGTCCATCGTCCCGGTGATCAGGCAGCGAAAATTGTTTTCATTGCCGTCGCGCGCGGCATCCGCCTTGGCGGTGTCGCAGATCTCCTCCGAGCCCACCACCACCGCGCCCGTGCGCCCGGCGACATAGCCCACGTCGGCGGCGTGGTCGAAATGGCCGTGGCCGACGAAGATCACCTCCGGTCTGAGCGCGGCCAGCTCCTCGCGGCCGATCGGCACGTAGTCGGCGTGCAGGCCGACGATCTCCCAGGCGTCGAACAGGAACAGGTGCCCGCCGGCCGAGGCGATGAAGCTGGACACGCCGAACCACCACAGCTTCACATAGGCCGGATCGGTGGCGTTCGGCCCCAGAATCCGGTCGCGCGCCGCCTGCACCTCGGCCGGCACCTGGACGAAGCGCGCTGCGGGCAGCGGCGTCCAGTCGCTCAGCGCCACGCGCGCGCCGGCGGCTGGGCCTCCGTCTCCACCACTGCCGCCGGAACAGGCCCCGAGCAGTAACAACAGCCCTATCGCAGTCGTGCTCAAACCGGTCCGCATCATCGTGAGCCTCCCTTTTGCTGGCTCTTGTGCAGGCGCTTGCGCCAGGCCCCCGGCGACTCGCCCTTCCAGCGCTTGAAGGCGCGCTGGAAGGCGCTCTGCTCCGAGAACCCGAGCAGGAAGGCCAGGTCGTTCAGATCGAGCTTCGGATCCGCCAAGTAGCGCTCGGCCAGTGCGCTGCGCACCTGGTCGAGCAGCTGGGTGTAGCTCAGGCCGGCCTCCCTGAGCTTGCGCTGCAGGGTGCGGGCGCTCATGTCGAGGCGCGCCGCCAGCTGCTCCAGCGTGAGCTCGCCCTCGCTCAGCTGCTGCGCGATCAGGCCGCGCGCCCGGGCCAGTGCGTCGTCGCCGCGCACCAGCGCCAGCATCTGCTTCTCGGCCAGGCGCAGCATCAGCTCGCGCATGGTCGGATCGGGCTGGATCAAGGGTTGCTGCAGCCAGGCCTGCGGCAGGCCGATGGCGTAACAGGGCCGGTCGAACAGCAGCTCGCAGTCGAAGATGCGACGGTGCTCGCGGATGTCGGCCGGCGCCGGGTAGTTGAACTCGATGCGCCGCGGCGCCTCGCGGCGCCCGCTGATCCAGCGCGCGAAGGTCACCAGCCCGGCGAGGTTGAACTCGGCCAGCTGGCGGTACGGCCGCTCGGAATCCGGCGACCAGCTCAGCCGCAGCTCGTCGCCACGCAGCTCGAGGCCCATCGGGCCGATGTCCAGCACCAGCGCCTGGTAGCGGTTGAGCCGCGCCAGCGCCTCGCCCAGCGTGGCGCAGTTCATGGCCACGTAGCCGAGCACGCCGTAATGCCCCGGGCGGATGTGCTCGCCCACGTGCAGGCCGAGCGCGTCGTCCTGCAGCAGCGCGGCGGCGCGGTCGAACAGCGCCGCGCACTCGGCCTCGGTCAGTCGCGCATCGCGGTCGGCGCTTTGCAGCGCATGCCCGGCCAGCAGGCTTTCCTTAGGCAGATCATGGGCTTGCGCGTAGTCGAACAGGGCCTGCAGATAGGCCACCGAGGCCGTGTTGACCCGCGTTTTGGGACTGTCGTTCTGGGTCATCGGCACTGGCGGCCAGGGTCAAGGCAGAAGGCGGCAGGCTCGCCCACAATGCCGGCCATCGTCAACCAAGCCCCAACCGGGAAGAATCGCCATGCAGGCATTGATCGACTGGATCGTCGCGACCTTCGGCGCCGATGTGGACTGGAAACAGGTGTTGCTGATCGGCCTGTCGCCGGTCTTCCTGATGGCGTTCGCGATCGAATGGCAGGTGATGCGCGGGCGCGGCCGGCGCGAGCAGTTCTTCTGGAAGGACATCGCCGCCAACCTGTCGCTCGGCGGCGCCTACCAGGTGTTCGAGCTGATCGCGCATGCGCTGTTCACCGGTGCGGCGGTGGCCTGGTTCTGGCAGCACCGGCTGTTCGAGATCCCGGTCAACGTCTGGACCCTGCCGCTGATGCTGCTGGGCGTGGAGTTCTGTTATTACTGGTTCCACCGCACTTCGCACCGCGTGCGCTGGTTCTGGAGCGCGCATGTCGTGCACCACAGCGGCGAGCGCATGAACATGACCACCGCCATGCGCCAGAGCCTGCTGTACTCCATCACCGGCTGGTGGCTGTTCTTCATGCCGCTGGTGCTGCTGGGCGTTTCGCCGTCGGTGGTGTTCTTCCTGTACGCCGTGGACCTGTCCTACCAGTACTTCGTGCACACCGAGTCGGTGAAGAAGCTGCACCCGTGGATCGAATACCTGTTCGTCACGCCCTCGCACCACCGCGTGCACCATGGCCGGAATCCGCAGTACATCGACAAGAACTACGGCGGCATCCTGATCATCTTCGACCGCCTGTTCGGGACTTTCGAGCCGGAGGTCGAAAAAGTGGAGTACGGCATCCCGCGCCCGGTGCGGAGCTATAACTTCCTGGTGCTCAACTTCCACGAGTTCGTCGCCATGTGGCGCGACGTGCTGCGGCCGGGGTCGCTGGGCCAGCGCCTCAAGCACCTGTGGGCGCCGCCGGATTACCGACGCCCCGCCTGAGTCGCCGCGCGATTGCGCACACGGCCGTTTTGCGCGAGGCTGGTGTACGGATCCCGTGCAGGAGTGACCTTGAGGCAGGCGCCACGCGGCTTCACCCTGATCGAGCTGATGATCGCGTTCACGGTCGTGGGCATCCTCGTGGCCATCGCGATTCCCATTTACCAGCTGTACGCCACCCGTGCCAAAGTGACGCAAGGCTTCGCGCTGGCGAGCAGTGCGAAGACCGCCATCGCTGAATATCACCTCTATCACGGTCGCTTTCCCGCCGACAACGCCAGCGCCGGGCTGGAACCGCCGGCGAACTACGCGACGGTGCATGTGCGCGCGCTGGAAATCCTGGACGGCGGCGAGATCCGGATCACCTTCCGTGACCCGGCCCTGGATGGACAGACGCTGTCGCTGCGGCCGACCGCGACGCCGGGAAGCATCGGCTGGTCCTGCCAGTCCAGCCTGCCGCGCCGTTATCTGCCCCTCGCTTGCCAATGATGCCGCCATGAACAGAACCACGCCCCGCCTGCCCGGATTGCTGCTCGAGGATCAGCTGTTGCTGCTGCGCACGCTGGTGCTGCTGGCCTGGCTCGGCGTGGCGGGCTTCGCCGCGGCCACGCTGTGGATCCGACTGGGCACCGATTTCGCGTGGCCGCAGCTGGGCGGTTTCGCGGTCACCTACAATGCCATTCTGCTGGAATTCGCACTGATCACGCTGGTGCTGACGGCGCTGCTGCTGCAGCCCGACTGGTACGAACGCGTGCCGCGCAACGCCGAGCATCGCGTGCGCTGGCTGCTGGCCGCCGTACTGGTCTGGGCGGGACTGCACCTGTTCGCCGCTTTCCACGTGACCGGCTCCGTTGCCGGCCCCCTGCTGCCGCTGCTGCCGGTGCTGCTGGTTGCGGCACTGACGGCGCTGCCCGGCGCCGGCGGCTGGTGGCTGTTCGCTTATCTGCTGGGCGGTCACGCCGCTGTGGTGCTGCTGGAGCGGGCTGAACTGCTGCAGCCGCGCGGCGTGTTGGCCGACATCTTTGCCTTCACCGATCCAGGCACCGCCCTGGGTCGCTGGACCGTGCTGGTGGTGCTGCTCGCCGGTGCGGCCCTGGGCCAGGCGCTGCGCGCACGCTGCCATCCGCTGGACGACCGGCTCACCCCGGCGCGCCGCCTGGATCCCGATACCGGCCTGTTCTGCCGCGCCTTCCTGCTCGAGCGGCTGCGCGCCGAACAGGGCCGCTGCCGCCGCCAGGGCGGACGCTGCACGTTTCTGTTGCTGGCGCTGGAGAGGAGGGACCAGGCGCCGCCAAGTGTCGCGGAGCTGCAGGCCGCGGCCGCGATCGTCCTGGACGAGGCACGGCTGCATTCCGACACGCCGGCACGCTACGCCGCCACCACCCTCGCCCTGCTGCTTCCGGACAGCGACCTCGACGGCGCGCGTGCCGCGGCTACGCGCATCCAGACCCGGCTCGTGACGACCGGGCTGCGCCTGCGCGCGGCGGCCGTCTGCGGCGCTGTGCCCGATCCCGCGCAGACCCTGGCCGCGGCCGAGTCTGCACTGGCGCGGTCGGCGCCCGGCGAGGTGGTGGTGGCCAGTGTGACCGATCCCGGCGCCGGCTGACGCGCGTCACACGCCCCTTACTGGCGCGCGACCGGGCCGAGCAGCGGAACCAGCGTCGGCCATACCGCGTCGAGCAGCTTCGGCTGCGCAGCGACGTTCGGGTGAATGCCGTCGTCCTGGAAATAGCCCGGGTCGAGCGCGATGGCGGCCATGAAGAACGGTACCAGCGCTACACCTTCTGTCTTTGCCACTTCACCGAAGCTCCGCCGGAACTCCTCGGTGTACTGCGGCCCGTAGTTGGCCGGCAGGCGCATCTCGAACAGCACCGGCTGCGCGCCGGCCTGCCGGCTGAGCGCGATCAGGCGCCGCAGGTTCGCGCGCAGCGCGCTCAGCGGCTGGCCGCGCAGCCCGTCGTTGGCGCCCAGCTCGATCAGCACGATGGCGGGCTTGTGGCGCGCGAGCTCCGCCGGCAGGCGCGCCAGCGCGCCGCGCGTGGTCTCGCCGCTCACGCTGGTATTCACCACGCGGTGCGGATAGCCTTGCTGCTCCAGCCGCCGCTGCAACAACGCCACCCAGCCCTGGTCCAAGCCCATGCCGTAGGCCGCGCTGAGGCTGTCGCCCGTGACCAGGATGACGGGCGCGCGCGGCGGCGCGGCGCCCGCCAGCGCCGGCAGCAGAACCAGAATCAGGAGCAGTCGCTTGAGCATGAATGCCATCGAGGCCCGTGATGTGCACAAACAGATTACCGTCGGCGGACGCGACGGCGCCACACTGTCCATCCTGCGCGGCGTCGATTTGACCGTCGCCGCCGGCGAAAGTGTCGCCATCCTCGGCGCCTCCGGCTCGGGCAAGACCACGCTGCTGTCGCTGCTGGCGGGCCTGGACCTGCCGACACGCGGCGAAATCCGCATCGACGGCCATGCGCTGCACGCGCTGGACGAGGACGCGCGCGCGGCGCTGCGCGCCGGCCGGGTCGGCTTCGTGTTCCAGTCCTTCCAGCTGCTGGCCGGCTTCACTGCGCTGGAGAATGTGATGCTCGCGGCCGAGCTGGCCGGCGATGTGCGCGCCGCCGACAGCGCGCGCGAGATCCTCGGCCAGGTGGGACTGGGCGAGCGGCTGCGGCACGCGCCCCACCAGCTGTCCGGCGGCGAGCAGCAGCGCGTGGCCATCGCGCGCGCCTTCGCCTGCCGCCCGAAGATCCTGTTCGCCGACGAGCCGACCGGCAATCTCGACATCGAGACCGGCGCCCACATCATCGACCTGCTGTTCGATCTCAACCGCGCGCGCGGCACCACCCTGGTCCTGGTGACGCACGATGCCGCGCTGGCGCAGCGCTGCGACCGCGTGCTGACGCTGCGCGAC
>DATLYR010000144.1 GCA_035574475.1 Nevskiales bacterium
GGTCGTCTTCGGCCGTGCCGCGGCGATCCAGGCGGCGAAAATCACCCGCCCCGGCGCCCCGCACAAGACACTGGGACCGTCCGCCACCGACAAGGTGCTGGCGCGGCTGGACGCGCTGCGCAACGCCAGGGGCTCGCAGACCACCGCGCAGATCCGCCTCAACATGCAGAAGACCATGCAGGCGCATGCCGCGGTGTTCCGCACCGACGCCTCGATGCGGGAAGGTCTGACCAAGATCAAGGCGATTGCCGAAAGCTTCGCCGACGTGAGCGTGTCGGATCGCTCACTGATCTGGAACTCCGACCTGATCGAGACGCTGGAGCTGGAGAACCTGCTCGGCCAGGCGCTGCTGACCCTGGCCTCCGCCTACAACCGCAAGGAAAGCCGCGGCGCCCATGCGCACGAGGACTTCCCCGAGCGCGACGACGCCAACTGGATGAAGCACACGCTGGCCTGGCAGGACGGCCGTTCCGGCGTGCGCATCGATTACCGGCCGGTACACAGCTACACGCTGACGAAGGAAATCGAGTACATCGCGCCGCAGAAGCGCGTCTACTAAGAGAGCGAGCCATGGCCCAGTTCACGCTGCCCAAGAATTCCACGGTCAAGCCCGGCAAGACCTTCAAGGCGCCCGCCGGCGCCAAGGACGTGCGGGTGTTCAAGGTCTACCGCTATGACCCGGACACGGGCGAAAACCCGCGCGTGGACAGCTACGAGGTCGACATGGCCAGCTGCGGGCCGATGGTTCTGGACGCGCTGATCAAGATCAAGAACGAGATCGACCCGACGCTGACCTTCCGCCGCTCCTGCCGCGAGGGCATCTGCGGCTCCTGCGCGATGAACATCGACGGCACCAACACCCTGGCCTGCACCAAGGGCTGCGACGAGATCCGGGGCGAGGTCAAGATTTACCCGCTGCCGCACATGCCGGTGATCAAGGACCTGGTCCCGGATCTCACGCATTTCTATGCGCAGTACGCCTCGATCGAACCCTGGCTCAAGACCGACACGCCGGCGCCGAGCCGCGAACGCCTGCAGTCCAAGGAGGACCGCGCCAAGCTCGACGGCCTGTACGAGTGCATCCTGTGCGCCTGCTGCTCGACCAGCTGTCCGAGCTACTGGTGGAACGGCGACCGTTATCTGGGGCCCGCCATCCTGCTGCAGGCCTACCGCTGGATCGTGGACTCACGCGACGAGGCTACGGGCGAGCGCCTCGACCAGCTCGAGGACCCGTTCAAGCTGTACCGCTGCCATACCATCATGAACTGCACCCGCACCTGTCCGAAGGGGCTCAACCCCGCGCAGGCCATCGCCGAGACCAAGAAACTGCTGGTGGAAAGAAGAGGGTGAGAAATCGGGACAGGATCAACAGGATCAGCACGATCAACAGGATGAAGAATATTCCTGGCTCCAAAGCGCAAGAGCTTCTTTCCTGTTTATCCTGAATATCCTGTTCATCCTGTCGCGTTCTTGAGCTTTATGTCAGACAAATCCCGTTTGCGCTGGAAATGCCGGCGCGGCATGAAGGAACTCGATGTCCTGCTGGAACGCTTCCTGGACACGCAATACGAGGCCGCGAACGCGTCGCGACAGCGCGCCTTCATCGCCCTGCTGGACATGGAAGACCCCGACCTGTACGCCTGCCTGCTCGGCCAGCAGCCCGTGCCCACCGCAGAGCTGAACGATGTCATCCGGGCCATTCGCGGATAGCGGCCGTTTCAGCACTGCCGACCTGACTGGCAGCCTGGATTTCAGGCCCCGCGCCTCGCGCCTGCTGGCGCGCTTCCTGATCGGCGTGCACGCGCTGGCGGCGCTGGCGGTGCTGCTGTGGGTGCCCGGGCGCGGTATGGTGGCGGCGCTGCTCGGGCTGGTCGCGCTGTCTTTCATCCGCAACTACCGCCGGCACGTCCTGCACCGTGGTAAGTACGCACCGCGTCGCGTCATCTGCCAGGCCGACGGCCGCTGGCTGTTGCAGGACCATCGCGGCAAGATGCAGGAGGCGCGACTGCTGCCTTCCAGCTACCTGCACCCGCGACTCGTGATCCTCAATTTTGCACTGCAGCAGCGCCCGCGTCGGCGCAATCTGGTACTATGCCCTGACAGCTTGGACGCGCAGACGCTGCGCCAGCTGCGCGCACGTCTGCGCCTGGCAGCGCAGGGCCAGCCTGATGCAGGATACGGGCGAGCGTAGAGTCCCGACCTTCCGCCGCAAGGCGGCACAGCCTCCCCGTTTTTTACTCAATCCAGCCCCGCGCCCGGCCAGACGGACCGACACGGGCCACCGCCTTGCATGCCTTGCCTGGCTCTGCACCTGCCTCGTTTGTGCCCCGGCCGCTGCGGTAGTGCCCCAGCTACGGGTGGAACAGGTCGGGCCGGTGACGATCGAGCCGTCCAACCACTATTCCGAGAACACCCGCTTGCGCATCCGTGTGGTTTATCCGGACGGCCACCCCCGGGCGGGCGAGGTGATGAACGGTTTTCGCGGGCCGCTGGTCATCGAGGAGTGGCGCACACGCATCTACGACGGCGAGTACGGTGCCACACGTCTGCCCATGACGGTCCACGTGGTGGGCGGGCAGGCGGACGTGGTGCTCAAATCCCTGGCGCGCTACAGCGTCTACGACTCGCGCAACGCGCCGGTTCCGCAGGTGGCCGTGTATCTAGGGCGCCAGTATGTCTTGGTCGAGGTGCCGCAGTGGGTGGACGAGAACGCCAATGAAAAAACCGACTGGCTGGAGGCCAGAGTGGACAGCATCCTGCGGCGGGCGCGCGCCAGCGGCGTGCGCGAGGTGGTGGAGGTGGTTTCGGTCCTCGCCGGCTGGAAGGAATCTTACAAGCGTGACTGCGGCGGCTACGTCGAGAGCGAGCCGCGCGTGGCCAGTATCTCGAGCGCGTGCATCGACTGGGATGGCGTCAATGTGCACCGTCTGAACATGCGGCAGGAACTCACCGCCACCGTGCTGCACGAGGCGCGCCACGTGTGGGCACATTACCGGCCGGACCGGAACCTCTACAAGCTGCGGCTGCTGAACGCACCCAGCGGCCGCCGCGGGACGCCCGGCTGCGACGTCCGGCGCGCTGGCTTGGAGATGTGCTCCGCGCACATCAGCGACGAGCGCTATGCCGCGCAGGAGGCGGACGCCGAGGCCTTCGCCAACCGCTATAAGGCCCTGTTCCCCTGAGCATCAGCTGCCGGCCCGCGCGCGCGCGGCGGCCGCCGGCTCCGGCGTGAGTACGGTGTTGATCGCCACCGGCAGGGTTTTCGGGTGGTCGAGGTTGAAGTGCAAGCCGCGGCTCTCACGCCGTGCCTGCGCCGAACGGATGATCAGCTCGGCCACCTGCGCCAGGTTGCGCAGCTCGATCAGGTCGCTGCTGATACGGAAATTGCCGTAGTACTCGTGGATCTCGCTGCGCAGCAGGTCGATGCGGTGGCGCGCGCGCTGCAGGCGCTTGTCGGTACGCACGATGCCGACGTAGTCCCACATGAAGCGGCGCAGTTCCTGCCAGTTGTGGCTGACCACCACTTCCTCGTCGGAGTCGGTCACGCGGCTCTCGTCCCAGGCCGGCAGCTCGGGCCAGTCCAGCGCCGGTGGTGGCGCCGCGGCGATCTCCTCCGCCGCCGCGGCCGCGAAGACCAGACACTCCAGCAGCGAGTTGCTGGCCATGCGATTGGCCCCATGCAGGCCGGTGAAGGCGGTCTCGCCGACCGCGTACAGCCCCTCGAGGTCCGTGCGCGCGTTGAGGTCGGTCATGACGCCGCCGCAGGTGTAGTGCGCGGCCGGCACCACCGGCAGCGCCTGCCGGGTGATGTCCAGGCCCAGCTCCAGGCAGCGCCGGTAGATGTTCGGGAAGTGGCTGATGACGAAATCCGCCGGCTTGTGGGTGATGTCGAGGTAGACGAAGTCGCAGCCCAGGCGTTTGATCTCGTGGTCGATGGCGCGCGCCACGATATCGCGCGGCGCGAGTTCCGCGCGCGGGTCGAACCGGTCCATGAAGCGCTCGCCGGGCCGGCCCTGTCCATCGGGCAGGCGCAGCACGGCGCCTTCGCCACGCATGGCCTCGGTGATCAGGAACGAGCGCGCCTCGGGGTGGTACAGGCAGGTCGGGTGGAATTGCATGAATTCCATGTTCGCCACCCGGCAACCGGCGCGCCAGGCCATTGCGATGCCGTCGCCGCTGGCGGTATGTGGATTGCTCGAATAGATATAGACCTGGTTGGCGCCGCCGGTGGCCAGCACCACCGCGCGCGCGGCGAAGGTCTCCACCCGCCCGCTGCGCTTGTCCAGTACGTAGGCGCCGAGGCAGCGGTTGCGCGCCAGCCCGAGCTTGGCGCCGGTGATCAGGTCCACCGCGATGCGGTGCTCGTAGAGCTGAATGCGGGGATTGGCGCGGGCCAGCGATTCCAGCGTCGTTTCCACCGCCCGGCCGGTGGAATCGGCGGCATGGATCACGCGCCGGTGGCTGTGCCCGCCCTCGCGCGTCAGGTGGTAGGCGAAGCCGCCGTCCTCGTCGTCGCCGGCCGGGGTGAAAGGCACGCCACGCTCGATCAGCCAGTGGATGCAGGCCGGCCCGTGCTCGACGGTGAAGCGCACCGCGCGCTCGTCGCACAGGCCGGCGCCGGCGTTGAGCGTGTCCTGGACGTGGGATTCGAGCGTGTCCCCGCGGTCCAGCACCGCCGAGATGCCGCCCTGAGCATACAGCGTGCTGCCGGCCGACAGTTCGGCCTTGGACAGCACCGCGACCTCACGGCCGGCCTCCGCCAGGCGCAGGGCCAGGCTCAGGCCGGCGGCGCCGCTGCCGATGACCAGGACTTCGTGACGGATCGGGTGCGACATCTTATGCTCACGCGGGCAGGGGGACGGTGGCCGCGTCGCCCGGACGAGCGCGGCACTCTGGCAAAATGATAAGACAAGCAGAGGTACTAGGGGCGGCAATACAAACCCCCCTGAACTAATCCGGCCCGGGCGGGTCTACCGCTTCAGTTGGCAGCCCCTGCGGGGCGCGTGCTGGAGGGGGAGACAGCGTGCTCGGATTCCTCGCACAAGACTTCGACAGGGGTATCGCCCGGATGGGCAAGGACGTTGCCGACGAGGTGCTGGTGGCGCGCGCGCAGCGGGGCGACAAGGACGCCTTCGGCTTGCTGGTGCGCAAGTACCAGTACCGTGTGACCAAGCTGGTGGCGCGCTACGTGAGCGATTCCGAGGCCGTGGACGTGGCCCAGGAGGCGTTCATCAAGGCCTATCGGGCCCTGGGCGGCTTTCGCGGCAACAGTGCGTTCTATACCTGGCTGTACCGCATCGCCATCAACACCGCCAAGAACCACCTGGTCGCACGCGCCCGGCGCCCTGCCAACCAGGACATCGACGTGGCCGATGCCGAGCTCTATGGCCACACCGAAAGGCTCAGCCACAGCGATACGCCGGAGGCGGTGCTGCTGGGCGAAGAGGTGCAGAACATCGTGCTGAGCGCCATCCAGGCACTGCCATCCGACCTGCGTACCGCCATCCTGCTGCGCGAGATCGAAGGTCTGAGCTACGAGGAGATCGCCGAGGCCATGGATTGCCCGATCGGTACGGTGCGTTCGCGCATTTTCCGCGCGCGTGCCGCCATTGAAGAAACGCTGCGGCCGTTGTCCAACGGATAGCGGTCGGCTTTACAGGTGCTGCCATGACCGACACACATGACCCTACCGGGCTCGACGAAGCGCTATCCGCCTTTCTGGACGGTGAATCGAGTCCCGACGAAACGCACGCCCTGCTTGACCGCCTGCGTCACGATGCTGCTCTGCAGGCAGCGCTCGACCGTCACCATCGGCTGCGTGCGCAGTTGCGCGGCGAGCTTCACCCCGGACTCGATGCAGGTTTTGCCGAGCGCGTGTTGGCCGGCATCGAAGCGGCGCAGATGGTTCCCCGTCCCCGGCTCGGCGAGGTGACGGCCTGGCGCCGTCCACCCCTCATGCGCATGACGTTGGGCCTGGCCATGGCCGCGTCGGTCGCCGCCGTGACCATTCTGGCCGTCCAGACTCTGCTGCCGCCCGCCAATCCCGCCTTTCCGGTCCTGACCGCCGCCACGTCCGACGTCCGCCCGGCGGCCGGCGAACGGCAGGCCGCGACCGAGCTGTCGCCGGATGCCGCCGCCGAGCTGAACGACTACCTGATCAGCCACAACCATTCCGCCCTGGACCATGGCTTCAGCGCCGGCATGGGTTTCATGCGCGTGGCGGCGCATGAGGGCATCGATGCCGAGGGGGGCGGGCGTTGAAATACCCCCACGCGCTATCCCTCGGCCTGGCACTGGCCGCGCTGCTGCAGGCCGGTGTTCTGGCCGCGGCCGGATCGGCCGACTGGCTGGCGCGTATGGCTCAGGCCCTGCGCACGCAGAACTACGAGGGCGTGCTGGTCTACGCCCAGGGCGGGCGTATGGAGTCCATGCGCATCGTGCACCGCTATCGGGACGGCCGCGAGCAGGAGCGCCTGCAGGCCCTGAGCGGCGATCCGCGCGAGATCCACCGCGACGGCGATACCGTCACCTGTATCCTGCCGGAAGAGCGCGCGATCAAGGCCGAGCGGCGTGCCTTCCGTGGTCTGCTGCCGGATCTCGGTCGTTCCCCGATCGAGGAAATCGCTGCCCATTACGAGCTGGAGGAGCTGGGCAGCGCCCAGCTGGTCGGCCGGAGCTGCCGTGCGGTTTCGGTCCGGCCACGCGATGCCTACCGCTACGGCTATCGCATGTGGATCGATGAGCAGACCGCGCTGCCGCTCAAAGTCGAACTGCTGGATGCCGAGGGTGAACCACTGGAGCAGGTGATGTTCACCCAGATCAGCTACCCTGCAAGCATTGAGGACAGCGCCTTCAAGCCGGCGAGGACGGCAGCGCACGATTTCGTCTGGATCCGCCGCCAGCCCGCCACGGACGCGACGCCTGCCGCCCGGGGCTGGACGGTGGCGCGCCTGCCGCCAGGCTTCCGCCTCGTGATGCAGGAGCGGCAGACGATGCCCGGCCTGCACGAGCCGGTGGCGCATATGGTCTTTACCGATGGCTTGGCTACCGTATCTGCCTTCATCGCCCCGCCCGGGGTTCCGCGCAAGCTCAAGGGTCTGTCGCGGCGCGGGGCGGTCAGCGCCTATGCGCACAGAGTGGACGATTTCCACGTCACGGTGGTCGGAGAGGTTCCCCCGGCAACTGTCGAGATGATCGCCAACGAGCTCCGCTACATGCCGGCGGACGCGACCGTGGAACGTCAGACGCCCTGACTCCCGGCGGCTGTGGGCCGGCTTCTGGTAGCTGGAACGGTTTTCGGCGAAAATCTCCTCCAGCAGGCGTCACCGCATGGGGTGATCCGTCGCGTCGCACAGGGAGCGCGCGGTCAGCAGCCTACGGTATCCCTTCGCACGCACCTGAACAGAGGATTCAGCTATGCAACCGCCCGTGCGGTATGCCGTTTGGCCCCTTGCCTTGGTGGTGGGGCTGTGGGTGCTGGCTGGTTGCTCGCGGCCGCAGCCGCAGCTGCCGGATTTCACGGCGCTGGTGGAGAAAGCCAGCCCGGCGGTGGTGAACATCAGCACCACTCAGACCGAGACCCGGCGTGGACCGGGGGCACTGCCGCCGGGCATGGAAGACAGCCCCTTCGGCGAGTTCTTCCGGCATTTCTTCGGCGAGGAAGGCGAGGCTCCGCCACATCCCTATCAGACCGAGTCGCTCGGCTCGGGCTTCATCATCTCCGACGATGGCTATGTGCTGACTAATCATCACGTCGTCGCCGAGGCGGACGAGGTCATCGTCAAGCTCAGTGACCGTCGGCAGTTCACTGCCAAGATCGTGGGTTCCGACCCCGCCAGCGACCTCAGCCTGCTGAAGATAGAGGCCGACGACCTGCCGACCGTACGCATCGGCGACGTCAGTCAACTCAAGGTAGGCGAGTGGGTCCTGGCTATCGGCTCGCCGTTCGGTTTCGACCACTCAGTCACGGCCGGCATCGTGTCCGCTAAGCGTCGCAGCCTCGGCAGCGAGCAGTACGTGCCCTTCATCCAAACCGACGTCGCCATCAATCCGGGCAACTCGGGTGGGCCGCTGTTCAACCTGAAGGGCGAGGTCGTCGGCATCAATTCGCAGATTTACAGCCGCACCGGCGGTTACATGGGGCTGTCCTTCGCCATCCCGATCGATGTGGCCATGGACGTGGTCCGGCAGCTGCAGAAGACGGGCAAGGTGACCCGCGGCTGGCTGGGCGTGGTGGTACAGGAAGTGGACCGCGGCCTGGCCAAGTCCTTCGGCATGCGCTATCCCGAAGGCGCGCTGGTGGCCGATGTGTTGCCCGGCAGCCCGGCCCAGGAGGCCGGCATCAAGATCGGCGACATCATCGTCGAATTCAACGGCGAGAGCGTGCCGACCGCCAACGACCTGCCACCACTGGTCGGCAGCACGCCGGTGGGCGACAAGGTTACGGTCAAGCTGCTGCGCGAGGGCAAGCAGCTGACGCTCAAGGCCAGGATCGGCCAGCTGCCCGAGGGCGAGGCGGCCGCCGCCGGCAAGCCGGAGCTGCGCAAGCAGTCGCTGGGGCTGGAAGTCGACGACCTGACCCCGGAACAACGCCAGGCCTTCAACATCCCGCAGGGCGGGGTCCTGGTGACCGACGTGCAGGATGGGCCGGCTGCGGCTGCCGGCCTGCAGCCGGGCGATGTGCTGATCCGCCTCGGCAACGAGCGGCTACGCGATGCCGCGCATTTCCACGCCCTCATCGCCAAGCTGCCGCCAGGAAGCTCCGTGCCGGTGCTGGTCGAACGTCAAGGCCAGCCGCTGTTCCTGGCCCTGGAAACGCCGGATTGAACGCCACCGGCAGTCCTGACCGCGGAACCATGCTGGAACTGGTTCTATACGGGCGCCCCGCCTGCCACCTGTGCGACGAGATGGCCGAAGAGCTGGCGGATGCCCTGCGTGGCCGGCCCTACCGGCTGCGCATCGAGGACGTGGACAGCCGCCCGGACTGGCGCGAGCGCTACGGGCCGCGCGTGCCGGTGCTGGCCCTGGCCGACGGTACCGAACTCTGCCACTACCGTCTCGACCCGGATAACCTGCGCCGTCTGGGTTGATGCCCGCACGCACGGGCTCATGCCTGCGCCAAGCGCATGACCGGCTATACTGTTGCGCCTTTGAGCGCGTTACCCAACCCGACCGGCCCGCCGTGCAAGACCTGATCCGCAATTTCTCCATCATCGCGCACATCGACCACGGCAAGTCCACGCTGGCGGACCGCTTCATCCAGATCTGCGGCGGCCTCGATGAGCGTGAGATGACCGAGCAGGTGCTGGACAACAACCCGATCGAGCGCGAACGCGGTATCACCATCAAGGCCCAGGCCGTATCCCTGAACTACCGGGCGCGCGACGGCCGGACCTATCAGCTCAACCTGATCGACACGCCGGGCCACGTGGACTTTTCCTACGAGGTCAGCCGCTCGCTGGCGGCCTGCGAGGGTGCGCTGCTGGTGGTGGACGCCTCGCAGGGAGTGGAGGCGCAGTCGGTGGCCAACTGCTACACCGCCATCGAGCAGAACCTCGAGGTTTTACCGGTGCTGAACAAAATCGACCTGCAGAATGCCGAGCCCGACCGGGTGGCGCAGGAGATCGAGGACATCATCGGCATCGCCGCGAAGGACGCCATCCGCATCTCCGCCAAGACCGGCCTGAACGTAGCCGAGGTGCTGGAGGCGGTGGTGTGCAAGCTGCCGCCGCCCAAGGGCGATCCCGGCAAGCCGCTGCAGGCGCTGATCGTGGACTCTTGGTTCGACAACTACTTGGGCGTGGTGTCGCTGGTGCGTGTAGTCAACGGCTCGATCCGCAAGGGCCAGAAGATCCGGGTGATGGCCACCGGCCGCGATCACGAGGTTTCGCTGCTCGGCGTGCATACGCCCAAGCGCGTCGGACGCGAGGCGCTGGCCACCGGCGAGGTGGGCTTTGTGGTGGCCGGCATCAAAGAGATCGACGGTGCACCCGTGGGCGATACGCTGACCGACAGCCAGAACCCCTGCGCCGAACGCTTGCCCGGTTTCCGGCAGGTGCAGCCGCGCGTGTTCGCCGGCCTGTTCCCGGTGGCCTCGGACGACTTCGAGAACCTGCGCGAGGCGCTGCGCAAGCTGCGTCTGAACGACGCTGCGCTGCAGTTCGAGCCGGAGAACTCCAGCGCGCTGGGTTTCGGTTTCCGCTGCGGTTTTCTCGGCATGCTGCACATGGAGATCGTGCAGGAGCGCCTGGAGCGCGAGTACAACCTGAACCTGATCACCACCGCGCCCTCCGTGGTGTACGAAGTCGTCATGAACAACGGCGAGATCCGCCGGATCGAGAACCCCGCCGAGCTGCCGGACGCCGGCAGCTATGACGAGATCCGCGAGCCGATCATCCTGTGCCGGCTGCTGATGCCGCAGGCCTATGTCGGCGCGGTCATGCAGCTGTGCATGGAGAAGCGCGGGGTGCAGAAGGGTCTGCGTTATCACGGCAGTCAGGTGCAGATGGAAGTCGAGATGCCGCTGTCCGAGGTGGTGCTGGATTTTTTCGACCGGCTCAAGAGCGTGTCGCGCGGCTATGCCTCGTTCGAGTACGAATTCGTCCGCTTCCAGGCCGCCGACCTGGTGCGGCTGGACGTGCTGGTCAACGGCGACCGGGTGGACGCGCTGGCTGCGATCTGCCATCGTGACGTCGCCTTCACGCGCGGCCGCGACCTGTGCGAACGCATGCAGGAAGTCATCCACCGCCAGATGTTCGACATCGCCATCCAGGCGGCGATCGGCTCCAAGATCATCGCCCGCACGACGGTCAAGGCGCTGCGCAAGAACGTCACCGCCAAGTGTTATGGCGGCGACATCACGCGCAAGCGCAAGTTGCTCGAGAAGCAGAAGGAAGGCAAGAAGCGCATGAAGCAGGTGGGTACGGTAGAAATCCCGCAGGAGGCTTTCCTGGCCGTGCTGGGCGTGAGGGGCAAGAACTGATATGCAAGAACGGTTTTATTTCGATTTTGCCGCCGCGCTGGTGCTGATGACCGCCGTGACCGGCGTGGTCTACCTGCTGGACGTGGCCTGGCTGGCGCGCCGGCGCGCCGCGCTGACGCTGCCGGGCTTCACCGTGCCCAAGCCCAATGCCTTCGTCGAGTTCTGCCGTTCGTTCTTCCCGGTGATCCTCATCGTGCTGCTGCTGCGTTCCTTCGTGGTGGAGCCCTTTCGCATCCCCTCCGGCTCCATGCTGCCGACGCTGAACGTGGGCGATTTCATCCTGGTGAACAAGTTCAGCTATGGCCTGCGCCTGCCGGTGCTGCACAAAAAGTTCCTGGAGGTTGGCGAGCCGCAGCGCGGCGATGTGATCGTGTTCCGCTACCCGCCGGATCCGAGCAAGGATTACATCAAGCGCGTGGTCGGTTTGCCGGGCGACGAGATCCGCTATGAAGACAAGGTGCTGTACATCAACGGCGAGCGTGTGCCGACCGACGACATGGCGCTCTATACCGGCTACGGCGCCGGCGCGCTGGGCGTGCCGACGCTGGTGATGACGGAATGGTTGGGGGATGTGCAGCACCAGATCCTGGTGGTGCCGCGGCGGCTGGAGCCGGATTTGCGCGAACGCATCCCGCCCGGCCATTATTTCGTCATGGGCGACAATCGCGACAACAGCGCCGACAGCCGGGAGTGGGGCCTGGTGCCGGAAAGCCATCTGGTCGGCAAGGCGTTCATGATCTGGATGAGCTGGGATGCGGAGCGCTTCAGGCCCGATCTCGGCAGAATCGGCATGTCGATTCGATAGCCATAGATACAAGGAGGAGGACCGTGTCACGACAGAAACAGCAGCGGGGCCTGACCCTCATCAGCTGGCTCCTGGTGATCGCCATTGCGGTCTTTTTTGGCCTGGTCGGGATCAAATCCATTCCGGTTTACCTGAATCATTACAAAGTGCTCAGCATCATGAAGAACGTCGCCAGCCAGCCCGGCGTGGCCGAGGAGACGACGGCCGAAATCCGCAAGAGCTTCGAGCGGCGCTTCGACATCGACATGGTCAAGCACCTGTCGCACAACGATGTGAAGGTCGTCGGCCAGCCAGGTGGTGACCGATCGCTGGTGGTGGAGTATGAGGTGCGCGTGCACATGTTCTACAACGTGGATGCCGTGTACGTGTTCAAAGAGGAAGTCCCGTTGAGAGCACAGTGAGCATAAACCTGGGATCATTCACGGAAGCGCTGGGTTACCGTTTCCGCAACGAGCGCTTGCTGGTTGAAGCACTGACGCACCGCAGTGCCGGCCAGCCCAACAACGAGCGGTTCGAGTTCCTGGGCGATGCACTGCTCAACTGGGTGATCGCCGATGCCCTGTTCCGGCGGCAGCCAGACGCCAGCGAGGGCGAACTGACGAGGTTGCGCGCCAGTCTGGTGCGCGAGCCGACCCTGGCCGCCATTGCCCAGGCCCTGGGCCTGGGTGAACACTTGCGGCTGGGGCCCGGTGAACTGCGCAGCGGCGGCTTCCGCCGCCAGTCCATCCTCGCCGACGGCCTCGAAGCGCTGTTTGCCGCCATCTACCTGGACGGCGGTCCCGAGGCAGCGCAGGCGGTCATCCTGAAGCTCTACCAGGACGCGCTGGCGCATTTGCCGGACGCCGAAAGTCTCAAGGACGCCAAGACGCGACTGCAGGAATTGTTGCAGGGGCGGGGGCTGCCGCTGCCGCTCTATGAAGTGGTCGAGGTGTCGGGGCAGGCGCACCGGCAGGAATTCCGTGTCCGTTGCCACGTGCCAGGCGCGACACAGCAGTCAGAGGGGCGGGGCGGGAGCCGGCGCCAGGCCGAGCAGGCCGCGGCCGCGCGGCTGCTGGAGCTTTTGCAGGCCGACGCATGAGCCAGACGCGTGCCGGACTGGTAGCACTGCTGGGGCGGCCGAACGTCGGCAAGTCCACTTTGCTGAATGCGCTGGTGGGCGAGAAGGTCAGCATCGTCACGCCCAAGCCGCAGACGACGCGCCATCGCATCGTCGGGCTGCTGACCGAGGGCGATACCCAGATCGGTTTCGTCGATACCCCGGGCATCCATGCCGGCGCCAAGCGCGCGCTCAACCGCCTCATGAACAAGACCGCGGTGGCGGCGCTGGAGGGCGTGGACCTGTGCCTGTTGCTGGTCGAGGCCGACCGCTGGACCGACGAGGACGAGCTGGTGCTGCAGCGCGCGCGCGCGGCCGGCGTGCCGCTGGCGCTGGTGGTCAACAAGATCGACCGCATCAAATCCCGTGACCGGCTGCTGCCGTATCTGCAGGATGCCAGCCGACGGCATGCCTTTGCCTTCGTCGTGCCGCTGTCCGCCCGCCGGCGCGAGAACCTGGCCGCATTGCTGGCCGAGGTCAGGCGACGGCTGCCGCAGGCGCCGTTCCTCTACGACCCCGAGCAGCTGACCGACCGCAGCCAGCGCTTCCTGGCGGCCGAGCTGGTGCGCGAAAAGCTGATGCGAGTGCTGCAGCAGGAGCTGCCCTACGCCCTGACGGTCGAGATCGAGGAGTACCACGAGGACAATGGGCTGCTGCGCATCGGCGCGGTGATCTGGGTCGAGCGCGAAGGGCACAAGGCGATCGTCATCGGGGCCAAGGGCGCGGTCCTGAAGAAGGTCGGCAGCCAGGTCCGGATCGAGCTCGAGAAGCGCCTCGGGCAGAAGGTGTTTCTGCGGCTCTGGGTCAAGGTCAAGGAAGGCTGGGCGGACGACGAGCGTGCGTTGCGCTCGCTCGGCTATGAGTCGCCATGACGGGCCGCTCATGAGTGGCCAGCGTGTGCAGCTGCAGCCGGCCTTCGTGCTGCACCGCCGGCCCTATCGCGAGACCAGCTGGTTGCTGGAGGTATTCAGCCGCGACCACGGCCGCATCGGCCTGGTCGCCCGGGCGGCGCGGCAGGCGCGGCCGCACAGCAGCATGCTCGAGCCGGCGCGCGAGCTGCTGCTGTCCTGGAGCCTGCGCGGCGAGCTCGGCCTGCTGGGCCAGGCCGAGACGGCATCGGCGGCCCCGGCCCTGGAAGGCGAGACGCTGCTCGCGATCCTGTATCTCAACGAATTGCTGCTGAGGCTGGTGACGCGCCACGACCCGCACCCGCAGCTCTACGAACACTACCGTGCGGCGGTGGCTGCGCTGGCGACGGGTAGCGTCGCCGTGCCGCTGCGCCGGTTCGAGCGGGTCCTGCTGCAGGAGCTGGGTTACGGGCTCAACCTCGAGAACGATGGCAACGGCGAGGCCATCCGCGCAGACGCCCGCTACGAATACCGCAGCGGGCAGGGCTTCTGGCCATTACGGGGTCAGGCCGCGGAGCTTGCGCTGGAGGGCGCGACGCTGATCGCGCTGCGCGAGGACCGCCTGGACGAGGCGCAGGCATTCGGCGAGGCGCGACAACTGCTGCGCCTGGCGCTGCGGGCGCATCTGGGACCCAGGCCCTTGCGTACCCCGGAGCTGTTCCGTAGCCTGCGCCGGTTGCGTAACCCGCAAGCGGTCAATTCCGAATCCCGCTCATGAAACCGATCCGCCTCGGCGTCAACATCGACCACGTCGCCACCCTGCGCCAGGTGCGGCGTACGCCTTATCCGGATCCGGTCGAGGCGGCGTTGCAGGCCGAGCAGGCCGGCGCCGACAGCATCACCGCCCACCTGCGCGAGGACCGCCGCCACATCCAGGACCACGACATCCGCGCGCTGCGGGCGCGGCTGGCGACCCACCTGAACCTGGAGATGGCGGTCAGCGAGGAGATGATCCGCATTGCCGAGGAACTGCGGCCGCGCGATTGTTGCCTGGTGCCGGAGCGCCGCGCCGAGCTGACCACCGAGGGCGGGCTGGACGTCGCCAGGCATCTGGACACCGTGCAGGCCGCCTGTCGGCGGCTGGGCGCCGCGGGCATTCGGGTTTCGCTGTTCATCGACGCCCAGCCGGCCCAGCTCGAGGCGGTGCTCAGGACCGGCGCACCCGCCATCGAGATCCATACCGGCCACTACGCGGATGCGGCGGGCGCCGCGCGGGATGCGGAGCTGGCCCGTATCCGCGAGTTCGCCCGGCGCGCCGCACGCGCCGGTCTGCACGTGCATGCCGGCCACGGCCTGACCCTGGACAACGTCGGCCCGATCGCCGCGATTCCCGAGATCGAGGAGCTCAACATCGGCCATAGTCTCGTGGCGCGTGCGGTGTTCGTCGGTATGACGGCGGCGGTGGCGGAGATGAAGCGCGCGATGCAGGAAGCGAGGGGCGGATGATCCACGGCGTCGGCACCGACCTGCTGGACGCCGGCCGGATGCGCCGGCTGTTCGAGCGCTACGGCAGCCGCCTGCCCGAGCGCCTGTTGCACCAGGCCGAGTGGCCGGCCTACCGCGCCGCGCGCGACCCGGCGCATTTCCTGGCGCGCAGCTTCGCGGTCAAGGAGGCGGCGGCCAAGGCGCTGGGGACGGGCTTTCGCGGCATCGCGCATCACGACATCGGCTGTACCCGCGACCCGCTGGGCAAGCCGGAACTGGTGTTCAGCGCGCATGGCAGATCTGTCCTCGCCGGCCATGGCGTCAGCGGCGGACATGTCTCCCTCAGCGACGAGGGCGAATTCGTGCTGGCCTTCGTGGTGCTGGAGCGCGCCTCCATGTAGCAGCGCGCCCCGTGCGCGACCCGGCGTCGCAGATCAATAGAGTCGCGCGCAGGGCGCGCTCCTGCAAGGAACCCAGCGGCTCTCTCCCTGTGTCCTACAAGGTCAAGACAGCCCGATCGGGCTGTCGGAAAATCAAGCCTTGCCGACCCCTACGATGGAGACAACGATGATCCGGTCGTTACCCGTCCTGCTGCTGGTGTTGTTCCTCACTGCCTGTGGCCGTGAGGCCGCGCCGCCTGCGTCCGCGCCGGTGGCCTCGCCCGAGGCGCTCAAGAAGCATTCCGAGGAATTCCGGCGGGAGGTGATCAGGGTCACCGATGGCGTGTACGTCGCGGTTGGCTTCGGCATCGCCAACTCGATTCTGCTCGAGGGCGAGGACGGCGTCATCATCGTGGACGTGATGGAAACGCTGGAGTCCGGCGAGGCCGTTGCCGCCGAGTTCCGCAAGATCACGGACAAGCCGGTCAAGGCAATCATCTACACGCACTCGCATCCCGACCACATCGGTGGCGGCCCCGCCTATCTGCTGCCAGGGCAGGAAATGCCGCCGGTGTATGCGCATGCCGATGCGCAGGGCAACATGGACAAGATCAGCTCGGTGCTGCAGCCGATCATCACCAAACGCGCCTTTCGCATGTACGGCAACCTGTTGTCGGATGAGGAAATGGTCAACGTCGGCATTGGCGGGCACCTCGACCTGGACGAGAACAGCACGATCCGCATCCTGCGCGTCACGCGCGATTTCCGGGACCGGCTGGAGGACACGGTCGCCGGCATCCGCTTCGAGTTGGTGCATGCGCCGGGTGAGACCACCGACCAACTGTTCGTCTGGCTGCCGGACAAGAAGGTCCTGCTGCCGGGCGACAACTTCTACAAGGCCTTTCCGAATCTCTACACCATCCGCGGCACCAGTTACCGCGACCCGCGCCAGTGGGCGGATTCCCTCGACCTGATGCGCGCGCTGCGGCCCGAATACCTGGTGCCTAGCCATACCCGGCCGCTGAAGGGCGCGGACTACATCTACAACACCCTCACCGATTACCGCGATGCCATCCGCTATGTCTATGACCAGAGTATCCGCCTGATCAACCAGGGCCTGATGCCGGATGAGCTCGCCACGCGCATTCAGCTGCCGCCGCACCTGGCCAAGTCGCCCTTCCTGCAAGAGTTCTATGGCAAGCCGTCCTGGTCGGCGCGCAACATCTTCAACGGCAATCTCGGCTGGTTCAGCGGCAACCCCAGCGAACTGCAGCCGCTGCCCCCGGACGAGACCGCGCGGCGCATGCTCGAGCTGGCCGGCGGCGAGGCCGCTTTCACCGACAAGATCGTCGAGGCCGCGCGCCAGGGCCAGAACCAGTGGGTGCTGCAGCTCACGGACCACGCGTTGCGCGCCAACCCGGACAATGGCAAGGCGAAGGCGGCGCGCATCGCCGCGCTCAAGGCCCTGGGCGAGGCCGAGGCCAACCCCAACGCCCGGCATTACTACCTCGTCACGATGCGCGAGCTGATGGGCGAGATCGTGCTCAAGGACCGCGCGGTCAGGCCCAAGCCCGAGATGCTGGCGGCCATGCCGCTGTCGATCTTCTTCGACGGGCTGTCGGTCAACCTGGATGCCGAGGCCAGCGCCGATACCGTGATCCGGGTGGGCTTCACATTCACCGATTCGTCGGAGCGCTACACCTACATCGTGCGGCGCGGCGTCAGCGAAGTGCTGCCGGGCATCGCGGACGACGTGGACATCCACGTGCGCGTGTCCGGCCAGGTATTCAAGGAAATGCTGGCGCAGCTGCGCAACCCCGCCATCACCATCGCCAAGGATTTCGAGGTGGTGAAGGGCGGCAAGCTGGACTTCATCCGCTTCATGCGGCTGTTCGTGCCGGACGTGGAGTAGCACGCCATGCTCAAGCGGACGGCCTGCGCGGCCCTGCTGGCGCAGGTACTGGCCGGCTGCACGGCCGGCAGTGGCGATGCCGGGCCCAGCGGCGGCGCCGGCGAGACGGGTTTTCCGCAGGACGCGCCGGCACAGGCGAATGCCAGCCTGGGCTGCAGCTGGGCGCTGGTGAGCGATCCGGACCTCGGCAACATTGCCTTCCCGGACGAATACGCCAGCTATTGGGTGGCGGTGCTGCCGGCGCTGCCCGGCACGCGCCTGCGCATCGAGGGGCAGTTCCCGGATGCGCGCTATTTCTCCTACAACGTCTACGACCCGCTGCTGCGGCCGGTGGATGCCGTCACCGATTATCAGCTGCTGCCGCGCGTGCCCGGCAGCAATCCCTGGCGCAGTGCCGGCGCGGCACCTGGGGCGGATTATGTCGCCTACCTGCGCCCGGAGCCGCAGCCGGAAGTCACGGAACCCAACACACTTTCACCACATCCGGTAAGCCACGACTGGCAGCCGGCGATAGGTCACGCCCTGCACGCCAAAGTCGAAGTGCCGCCGACCCTCGCGGAACGCGACCGCGATGGCATGCAGATAGGGCAGGTAGGCGATGGCTTGATCGTGCGGGGGGCAAGAACTGGCCCCGGCAGGACAGTCAGCAGGCTTGCGCGCGGAACTCGCCCGGCGCGCGGCCGGTCCAGCGCTTGAAGGCCCGCGTGAAGCTGCTCTGGTCGGAAAACCCCAGCCGGAAGGTGATCTCGCACACCGACACACGGCCCTCGCGCAGGTACTGCTGCGCCAGCTCGCGCCGGGTTTCGTCGAGGATTTCCTGATAGCTGGTGCCCTCGTCGCGCAGGCGGCGCTGCAGGGTCTTCTCGCTGAAGTGCAGGGCATCGGCCACCTCGGCGCGGCTCGGCTCGCCCGCGGGCAGGCGCGAGATCAGCTCCGCGCGCACTTTTTCCGAGATGCGGGCGCCGTCGAACTGCGCCAGGTACTCCATCACCACCTGGTCGTTCTGCCGCGCCAGCGCCGGATTGGCCATCGGCAGCGGGCACCGCGCCAGCTCGTGCGAGACCAGGAAGGAATTCTCGGACGCCCCGAACTCGATCGGCGCCATGAAGAAGGTCCGGTATTCCAGCTCCATCTCGGGCGTGGCCTTGCGCTGCAGGCGGATCTGCAGCGGCTGTGCCTTGCCGCCGGTCAGGATGTGGCCCATCTTGAGGGTCGAGGCCATGTACAGGTCGATGGCCTCGTCCACCGGCGGGATGTCCTCGCGGAAGCGCACGATCTGGCGCACGCCCTCTGCGGTTTCCTCCACGAACACGTCCACGGCATTGCTGACGATACGCGAGAAGCGCGCGCCGCGGCGCATGGCGTCCTCCAGCGTCTGGCTGGCGAGGATGGCCAGGCCCAGGCTGTGGAAGGTGGCGGGCTGCACGTATTCGGCGGCGCGCAGGCCGATGCAGGGGTCGTTCGTCGCCGCCACGGCCAGCTTCCACAGCCGGCTCATGCGGCTGACCGGGTAGCGGCCGTTGGGGTCGCGCATCACGGCCGGGTCGAGGCCGGCCTCGACGAACAGCGCATGGCTGTCGAGCTTGCGCGCCTCCAGCGTACGCGCCACGCAGATCGCCCAGGTGTTGAGTGTGCTTGCTTCCCGCGCCATGTCCGCTCCGCCGAAGTCCTGTCCCGTACCGACCAGAACTTGTCCCCCAAAGCAAAGATTATCAGACTAGCTGGGGGTAGGTTGGGCAGCATGAGCAAACCCTATATCCACTACGCCTGGCACCTGTCCTACTTCAGCGGCAAGACGCGCTGCTACCTTCGCTACAAGGGCATCCCGTTCGTGGAAAAGCCCATCGACCTGTACACCTTCAGCCTGCGCATCAAGAAGAAAACCGGCGCTGCGGTGATGCCGGTGGTGGTGACGCCGGAGGGCGAGTGGCTACAGGACACCAGTGTCATCATCGACCGGCTGGAGCAGCGTTTTCCCGAGGCGCCAGTAGTGCCGGCCACCCCGGTGCAGTGCTTCGCCAGCTACCTGATGGAACTCTGGGGCGACGAGTGGTGGATCCCCATCGCCATGCACACGCGCTGGAGCTATCCGGAAAACTACGCGCTGTTCGAGCGCGAGGGCGGCGATCACCTGTTGCCGGGCTTCCCGCGCTTCCTCAAGAACCGCGCCGTGGCCAGGGCCGCTAAGCTGATGCGCGGCCACCTGAAGAACGTCGGCGTCGTGCCGGAACAGTTCGGGCTGATGGAGCGCTGGACCCAGGGCATGCTCGATGCACTCGACGCGCATTTCGCGCGGCTGCCCTATCTGTTCGGCGACAAGCCCTCGCTCGGCGACTTCGGCCTGGTCGGCACGATGTATGGTCACCTCGGCCGCGACCCCTGGCCGAAGAAGCACCTGGTGGGCCCGCGCTAGCACCTGCGCGCCTGGATCGACCGCATGGCCGAGCCGCCCAGGCCGCGCGGTGGCGCCTTCCTGCCAAACGATGAGATTCCCGCAACGCTGGCGCCGGTGTTCCGCGCCATCGCGCGTGAGTTCATCCCGCTGCTGGAGGCTAACCTCGCCGAGTTGAAGCGCTACCTGCCGGGTCACCCAGACGACGGCCGGCCGGTGCCGCGCGGGCTCGGCATGATCGAGTTCCCGATGGGCGAGGGACGTTTCCGCCGCGCTGCGCTGCCCTACACGCTGTGGATGGCCCAGCGCATGCTGGACGTGTACCGCGCCATGAACACGGCCGGGCAGGCGGCGGTGCGCAGCTGGCTGCAGTCCATCGGCGGCGAGCGCCTGCTGGCGCTGGATATCCCGCGCCTCAAGCGCCGCGCCCTGCGGGTGGAGCCGGACCGGTCCGCGGCATGACACCCACGTGGTTGGGCGTCATTCCGGCGAAAGCCGGAATCCAGAGACTTGGACCGAGAGGCGCAGGGCCGGGGTGACGACGATGCCGGTACTTCGACTGATTCCGGGGCCGATCGGCCTGCTGATCGTGCTGATGCTGCTGGGCCCGGCACCGGCATCGGCGGGCATGACGGAACAAGCCCGTTCTGACAGTATCGCGCTATGCAACCGGATACAGCGATAAGGGCCCGCTGGCTGCTGATCGCCGGGCTCGCGGCCGGCATCCTGATGGCGGCCAGCGGCGTGCTGGACCGCGACGATGCCCTGCCGCCGCAGGCGGTGGCGCGTGTCAACGATCGCCTGATCCCGCGCGACGCCTGGCTGCGCGCGGTGGCGGCGGTGTCCTCGGAGCGGCGCACGCCGCTGACCGAGGCCGACAAGCGCCACATCCTCGAGCGGCTGATCGACGAGGAACTGCTGGCCCAGCATGGCCTGGCGCTCGGACTGGTCGAGCAGGACCGCCGGCTGCGCGGCCAGCTGGTGCAGCAGGTGTTGCAGACCGCGGCCGCGGCGGGGGCCGGGCGCGACCATACCGACGACGAGCTGCGCGCCTTCTTTGAGCAGAACCGCGATTTCTTCACCCCGCCGGCACGGCTGCGCGTCGCCGCCGCGCGCATCCACGCCGACGGCCGGCGCGGCGAATTCCTGCCGCCGGTGCCGGACGCGCTGCTGCCGCCGGCCCAGCTGCGCAGCTACCTGGGGCCGTCGCTGACACAGACGGCGCTGGCGCTGGCGCCGGGCGAAGTCAGCGAACCCCAGGCGGTGGGCGAGGGCTATGCGGTGATCGAGGTGCTGGAGCGCGAGCCCGGGACCGCGCCGGATTTCGAGGCTGTGCGCGAGCAGGTGCGCGCCGAGCTGCAGCGCCGCGCGGATGAAGCGGCCGTGCGCCGCCTGCTGCAGCAGCTGCGCGAAGACAACCGCGTGACCGTTACGGATGACCTGGAATGACAGATTCTTGTCATTCCCGCGCAGTCGGCAACCCAGTCCCGGACCAGCGCTTGGTTCGGCTGGATCCCAGCTTTCGCGGGGAAGACAGTGGTTTTTCGAAGCGCGGCCTGATCTTTCTCGGCATCGCACTATTCGTTCTGTGCAGCACCGCCCACGCCCACACGCGCGGCATCTCGTATTCCTTCTGGACGCTCACCGATCAGGGCGCCGAGGTGCACGCACGCGTCTCGCAGCTGGAGCTGACGCGCCTGCAGCTGGATCCCGTGCACACGCCGGATTACGGCACAAAAGTCGCCGCGCGCGTGACCGGGGACCTGCAGCTGTGGAGCGAAGCCGGCCGCTGCACGCCATCGCCCGCCACGCTCACGGCCGGCGCGGATGGCTGGCTCAACCTGCACTGGTCCGTGCGCTGCGACAATCAACAGGGCCTGAAGCTACAAACGCGGCTGCTGCACGAAGTCGCACCCTCGCACCTGCACTTCGCCAGCGTGACGCTGCCGGATGGCGAGCAGCGCGAGCGCCTGCTGACCTATGCCGAGCCGGCGCTCGCACTGGATCTTGCCGCGCCGCCCGTGGCGCGCTCGCTGGGCCATTACCTCGCGCTCGGCATCGAGCACATCCTGTCCGGCTGGGACCACCTGGCCTTCGTCCTGGCGCTGATCCTGCTGGCCGGCAGCCTGCGCGAGATCGCGATCATCGCCACCGGCTTCACGCTTGCGCATAGCCTGACGCTGGCGCTGGCCGTGCTGGGACTGGTGCAGACGCGCGGCGAGGTGGTGGAGGCGCTGATCGGTTTTTCCATCGCCCTGGTCGCGGCCGAGAACCTGTGGCAACGCGGCGGGCAGGGCCGCGGGCTGCCGGCGCTACTGGTACTGGCCCTGCTGGCGCTGGCCTTCACCGGCGCCACGCGATTGCCGCTGATGGTGCTGCTGGGCCTGGCGCTGTTCTGTGCCTGCCATTTCGCGCTGCTGCACGACAACGCCCGACCGGCACGGTTGCGCGCCGCGCTGGCGGTGATCTTCGGCCTGGTGCACGGCTTTGGTTTCGCCGGCGTGATGGCCGAGCTGCAGCTGCCGCGCGAGCAGCTGGCCCTGGCTCTGTTCGGCTTCAATAGCGGTGTGGAGATCGGCCAGCTGCTGGTGATAGGGTTGGTCTGGACGGCCCTGCGCTGGATGGCGCGCTGGCCGGCGCCGCGCCTGTGGGTGAACGACCTCGGCGCGGCGGCGATCTGTGCGCTGGGGACGTACTGGTTCGTGATCCGGAGCTTCGGGTGATTCTGTTCCCTCTCCCCCGCGGGGAGAGGGTGGGGAGAGGGGAGCCATGAAAAGAATCCTGCAAGCCGTCCTGTTGGTCATCGCCGCGCTGGCGATTTTCGTCTTCATCGACTCGCGCGGCCGGCCGGAGCAGCCTGGCGAAATCACCGCCAAAACCCTGCCGGCCGAGCGGTTGGCGGCGCGGGCCGCTGCCCTGCAGGCGGCGGGCGCGAAGGACAAGCAGATCCTGTTCGGCGACTTCCACGTGCACACCACCTACTCGGTGGATGCCCACGCCTGGAGCATGCCGATCTTCCACGGCGAGGGCGTGCACCCGCCGGCCGAGGCCTGCGACTACGCGCGCTTCTGCGCGGACCTGGACTTCTGGGCCACCACCGAGCATGCGGAATCGCTCACCCCGCGCCATTGGCGTGACCTCAAGAACGTCATCCGCCAGTGCAACGCCGTCTCCGGCGACCCGGCCAACCCGGACCTGGTGTCCTTCCTCGGCTGGGAGTGGACGCAGATGGGCAATACGCCCGCCGACCACTACGGCCACAAGAACGTGATCCTGCGCGATACCGAGGACGCCGAGGTGCCCTCGCGCCCGATCGGCTCCGGCGGCATCGCCGCGCGCGCCATGCGCAATTCCGCGCTGCCGTTCTGGCGCAACCTGATCAGCCCCTACCTGGACTGGGACAGCCGCCAGACGCAGTGGGACCAGCAGCTCAAGATGAAGGACCTCAAGTCCCAGCCGATCTGCGCCGAGGGCGTGCCGGTGCGCGAGTTGCCGGAGGACTGCGTGGAGTTCGCGGAGACACCGAAAGACCTGTTCGCCAAGCTCAACGACTGGGGCTTCGAGAGCCTCGTCATCCCGCATGGCAACACCTGGGGCTTCTACACGCCGCCGGGATCGAGCTGGGACAAGCAGCTGACGCGCGCGCAGCACGATCCGAACCGCCAGACCCTGATCGAGGTGTTCTCCGGCCACGGCAACTCGGAGGAGTTCCGCGACTGGCGCGAGGTGGCCTATGACGCCGAGGGCAACATGACCTGCCCTGCGCCCAGTAGAGATTACCTGCCGTCCTGCTGGCGCGCGGGCGAGATCATCCGCAGCCGCTGCGGCGCGCTGCCGGCGGAGGACTGCGAGCGCCGCGTCAAGAAGGCACAGCTGGATTACCTTGCCGCCGGCCGTGCCGGCCACCTGGTGGTGCCGGGCGTGACGCCGGAAGACTGGCTGGATTCAGGCCAGTGCCGCGACTGCTACCTGCCGGCCTTCAACTACCGGCCGCGCAGCTCGGTGCAGTACGCGCTGGCCCTCAGTAACTTCGACGAGCAAGACGAGCAGGGCAACCCGCTGCGTTTCCGCTTCGGCTTCATCGCCTCCAGCGACAACCACGCCGCGCAGCCTGGCACCGGCTACAAGGAAACCGGCCGCCACGCCAACACCGAGGTCTATGGCCAGGAGGGCACCATCAAGCGGGAGTTCATCGACAAGGCCAAGCCCCAGGGCAAAGCGGCGGAGTCGGTGCCCTTCGATCTCTCCACCAGCCGTTTCAACTTCATGCAGATCGCGGAGAGCGAGCGCGTGCAGTCGTACTTCTACACCGGCGGGCTGGTGGCGGTGCACAGCGCGGGCCGCGACCGCCAGGCGATCTGGGACGCGCTCAAGCGCCGCGAGGTCTACGGCACCTCCGGCGAGCGCATGCTGCTGTGGTTCGACCTGGTCACGCCGGACGGCCGGCGCGCACCGATGGGCTCCGAGGTGGCGCTGCGCGGCACGCCGCGCTTCCGCGTGCGCGCAGTGGGCGACTTCGAGCAGCTGCCGGGCTGCCCGGACTACAGCGTGAGCGCGCTGACGCCGGAGAAAGTCGAGCGCATCTGCCGCGGCGAGTGCTACAACCCCTCCGACACGCGCAAGCCGATCGAGCGCATCGAGGTGGTGCGCATCCTGCCGCAGGCGCACAAGGGCGAGGCGGTGGAAGACCTGATCGAGGACCCGTGGAAGGTCATCGCCTGCAGCGGCGATCCCAACGGCTGCTCGGTGGAGTTCGCCGACACCACGCCCGCCCCGGCGATCCGCGAGGCGATCTACTACGTGCGCGCCATCCAGAAGGCCAGCCCCACGGTCAACGCCGACAACCTCAGATGCGAATACAACGACCAGGGCGAATGCATCAACGTGAAACCCTGCTACGGCGACCTGCGCACCGACAAGGGCGATGACTGCATGGCTCCGGCCGAGGAGCGGGCCTGGTCATCGCCGATTTATGTGCGGCCGATGTAAGGTGTGCAGTGCGCACCATTTGTTTCCATACTTCTGTTCGATTGTGACGCATGCCAGAAGTTCGGCAGTAGTGCAGCGACACTCGCCATGTCAGTAGTTGACTGCGCACCATGGCGTTCATGGCGGCGCAGGACGCGGCCATGTCGCGTCGGGCTGAATGAGCCTGGACCCAAGCGGCATTTATAACGGAGCTGGCAATGAATAATCCGATCGCCATCGTGGCGGCAGAGGCGCCCGTTCGGGCCAAGGCTTCTAATTACCCGGAGCCGTTTCCGTAACGTGTACGGGGCTGCGCGTGGGCTGGGCGTTCTGGCCCAGCCTCGGGCTCGCCTGCGTGGTGACGGTCGGGGCATACTTCGCGCTGCTGTGGGCGCTTCAGCGATTCGGCGTGCAGCTCTGACGGGGATTCCCCGGCCGCGCAGCTCGCAATGACAGGGGGAGGGGTGATGGGTTCGTCCAACCTGCCGGCGGTG
>DATLYR010000145.1 GCA_035574475.1 Nevskiales bacterium
TGTATCCCGCCACCGCCGGCCTGCAGCAGGGCCGGCTGCGCAGCCTCATCAGCCAGGCGCTGCGCGCGCTCGAGCATCCCGACGCGCTGCCGGACCTGCTCCCGGACGAGGTGCTGATCGACCGCCGCCTGCCGCGCCTGCTGGAGTCGCTCAGGCTGCTGCATGCGCCGCCGGTGGACGCCGATATCGCGGCGCTGCTGGCCGGCCGACATCCGGCCCAGCGCCGCCTGGCCTTCGAGGAGCTGCTGGCGCAGCAGCTCGGCCTGCGCCAGCTGCGCCGGCAGGTGCAGAGCGAGCGCGCGCCGCCCTGCGCGGGGGACGGCCGCCTGCGCGAGCGCTTCGTCGCGGCGCTGCCTTTCGCGCTGACCGCGGCGCAACGCAAGGTGGGGGAGGAAATCCTCGCGGACCTGGCGCGCGAGCGCCCCATGCTGCGGCTGGTGCAGGGCGATGTCGGCGCCGGCAAGACGGTGGTGGCGGCACTGGCGGCGCTGGCAGCCATCGAGTCCGGCCGGCAGGTGGCGCTGATGGCGCCGACCGAGCTGCTGGCCGAGCAGCACCACCAGAATTTCGCGCGCTGGCTGGCGCCGCTGGGCGTGCCGCTGGCATTGTGCAGCGGGCGGCAGGGCAAGGGCGAGCGCCGGCAGGTGGCACAGGGCCTGGCGCGCGGGGACATCGCGCTGGCGATCGGCACCCACGCGCTGTTCCAGGACGACGTCGAATTCGCGCGGCTCGGCCTGATGATCGTGGACGAGCAGCATCGTTTCGGCGTGCACCAGCGGCTGGCACTGCGCGCCAAGGGCATGCAGAACGGCCTGCACCCGCACCAGCTGGTGATGACGGCGACGCCCATCCCGCGCACGCTGGCGATGAGCCTGTACGCCGACCTCGACGTCTCCGTCATCGACCAGCTGCCGCCGGGCCGCACGCCGGTGACGACGGTGGCGCTGCCCGACACGCGCCGCGCCGAGGTGCTGGAACGCGTGGCCGCGGCCTGCCAGGCCGGGCGCCAGGCCTACTGGGTGTGCACGATCATCGAGGAATCCGAGACGCTGGCGGCACAGGCGGCGGCAGACACGGCCGAGCATTTGCGCCAGGAGCTACCGCAGCTGCGCATCGGCCTGGTGCACGGGCGGCTCAAGCCCGCCGAGAAGGACCGCCTGATGCGTGCCTTCAAGGCCGGCGACGTCGATTTGCTGGTCGCCACCACCGTGATCGAGGTGGGCGTGGACGTGCCCAACGCCTCGCTCATGATCATCGAGAATGCCGAGCGGCTGGGCCTGTCGCAGCTGCACCAGCTGCGCGGCCGCGTGGGGCGCGGCGCCGCGCACAGCCACTGTGTGCTGGTCTACCATCCGCCGCTGACCGAGATGGCCGAGGCGCGCCTGCGCGTGCTGCGCGAGACCACCGACGGCTTCGTGATCGCCCAGCGCGACCTGGAGCTGCGCGGGCCGGGCGAGATCCTCGGCACGCAGCAGACCGGCCTCGCGCGCCTGCGCGTGGCCGACCTGCTGCGCGACGCGCCGCTGATCCCGGCGGTGCAGGCCGCCGCCGACCGCATGCTCGACCGGCACCCGGAACGCGTGCCGCCCTTGCTGCGGCGCTGGCTGGGCGAGCGCGGCGGCCAGTACGCCAGCGTGTGAGCAGACATGGAACAGGATGGCCAGGACTCAACAAGATGAACAGGACAAGCAGTTTTGGGTTTCAGGAATGAATCCATTCTGGCTGTCCTGAAAAATCCCGTTAATCCTGTTCTATTCTTCAGTTATGAATGCAAAACCGCCCGGCCGTCTGCGCGAATACGCACTGTTGATGCGGCTCGACAAGCCGGTCGGCATTGGGCTGCTGCTGTGGCCGACGCTGTGGGCGCTGTGGATCGCTGGCGAGGGCCGGCCCGATCTGAAGGTGCTGGTCGTGTTCGTGCTCGGCGTGGTGCTGATGCGCTCGGCCGGCTGCGTGATCAACGACTACGCCGATCGCGGCTTCGACCCGCACGTGACGCGCACCAGGGACCGGCCGATTGCCGCCGGGCGCGTCAGCCCGCGCGAGGCGCTGGTGCTGTTCGCGCTGCTGTGCCTGGCCGCATTCGCGCTGGTGCTGACGCTGGACTGGCTCACCGTCGCGCTGTCGGTGCCGGCCGTACTGCTGGCGGCCAGCTACCCGTTCATGAAGCGCTGGACCTACCTGCCGCAGGCCTATCTCGGCATCGCCTTCAGCTGGGGCATCCCGATGGCCTTCGCGGCACAGACCGGCGGCGTGCCGGCGCTGGCCTGGTGGCTGTTCGCCGCCAACCTGCTGTGGGCCGTTGCCTACGACACCTTCTACGCGCTGGTGGACATCGCTGACGACCGGCGCATCGGCGTGAAGTCCTCCGCGATCCTGTTCGGCTCCGCGGTGCGCCCGGTCACCGCGCTGCTGCAGCTGCTGGTGCTGGGCTGCCTGGCCTGGGTGGGCATACAGAGTGCGCAACCGCCGCTGTTCTACGCCGGGCTGGCGGTGGCGGCGGGTTGCGCGCTGTACCAGCAGTGGCTGATCCGCGCGCTCGAGCCGACGGCCTGTTTCCGCGCCTTCCGCAACAACAATCTGTTCGGTGCCGCCGTGTTCGTCGGCCTGTTCGCGGGTAGTATTTTTTAAGGAGGCACGCTCCGCGCCTGCCACAAGCCCGCGCGACGGTGTTACCCTCGGGCTACGCAAAACACGACAAGCGGTTACAGACGGGCGCCAGACCGGTCCAGACCGCGGTGCGGAGAGGAAAGAGCGATGCGAATCGGGATTGTGACCGACGCCACCTGCGACCTGCCAAGCGATTTCATCAAGGCGCACGACATCGAGATCCTGCCGGTGACGGTGCGCCTCGGCGACAAGGTGTTCGTCGACGAGCGCGATTTCGACACCTACATGTCCTTCTACGAGGGCGGCTGGGGCGACAAGTTTCACGACGCCGAGACCGCACCGTTCACGGTCGAGCAGATCCACGACGTGTTCCTGCAGAAGCTGGTCAAGAAGTTCGACTACGTGTTCTGCGTCACGGTGTGGAAGGACCGCAGCAAGATCTTCGAGAACGCGACCAAGGCCTCGTTCGCGATTCTGCGCGACTACCGCAAGGTGCGCGCCGAGGCCGACATCAAGGGCCCGTTCTCGATGCGCGTGATCGACAGCAATACGCTCGGCCCCGGCATCGGTGTGGTGGTAGCGGAGATCGCGCGCCTGATCCAGGAGGGCGTGCCGCACGACGCTATCCGCCGCCAGGCTGATACCATCGTCAGGAACACCTGCGCGCTGCTGGCGATCGACGACCTGGCCGTGGTGCGCGCGCGCGCCACCAAGCGCGGCGAAAAGAGCATCGGTCTGGGGGCCTACCTGCTGGCCAACGCGCTCGACATCAAGCCGATCATGCGCCGCTACCACGACGTCAACGAGCCGATCGCCCGCGTGCTCGGTTTCGACAAATGCTGCGAGCGCATGTTCGAGATCGCCTGCGAGCAGATCTACCACCGCATCACCTCGAGCTACGTGGTGGTCGCCTACGGCGGCAATCCGAGGGAGATCGAGCACTACGAGGGCTACAAGAAGCTCAAGGAAGTCTGTGCGCTCAAGGGCGTCGAGCTGCTGACCGCGGTGTCGAGCATGAGTCTGTCGGTCAACATCGGCCAGGGTGGCCTGGCGGTGGCCTGGGGCACCGATGAATGGAAAGCGTCATGAAGAAATGGACAGGATAAACAGGATTTTCAGGGTCAACAGGAAAGAATCCTTCTTTCTCGCTTTACGTTTTCTCGGTTCGCGCCAGGCACCAGACGCTGATTTCGCGCGCACCGGCCCGGCGCAGCACCCGCGCGGCCTCGGCGACGGTGTGGCCGGTAGTCACCACATCGTCGAACAGCGCGACATGCTGCCCGGTGAGCGGGCGATCGCAGGCGAAAGCCCCGCGCACGTTGCGGCGTCGTGCACCAGCGGGTAGATCCGACTGCGGGCGGGTGGCTTTCACGCGCCGCAGGCTGCTGCAGTCCGGCTCCAGTCCCAGGCGCCGCGCCGCCGGGCGCAGCAGCTCCAGCGACTGGTTGAAGCCGCGCCACATCAGCCGCCGCGGGTGCAGCGGCATCACCACCAGCACGTCCGGGCGCGGCAGCTCGCCGCGCGCCAGCGCCTGTTCCAGCGCCTCGGCCAGCAGCGCTGCGAGCAGGCGCCGGTTCGCCAGGCGCGCGCCGAACTTCAGCCGGCGGTGCAGCCAGCGCAAGGGACCGGTATAGACGTAGGCCGACCAGGCCCGGGCATAAGGCGGCGGCTGCGGAAGGCAGTCGGCGCAGACGGTGCCCGCGGGGCAGGCGGTCGGCAACGGCAGGGCGCAACGCGGACAGGCATGCCGGTTCCAGGGCAGCTCTGCGCGGCAGCCGGGGCAAAGATCCAGGCCGGCATGCCCGCGGCCGCCGCAGAGCACGCATTCGCGTGGATAGACCAGATCCGCCAGGATGTCCGGCGTGTGGCGAATTTTTAACCAGATATCCAGATTCGGCTTCCTTGCCAGTTGACAACTTGCAGGGTAGGGGCTGACCATTGCCCGGTCCGCCCGGCTGCCTGCCGGGCACATATTAATCACGGGGATTCCGCGGTGCCTACTGCCACGACTGTCGGCGATATCCGCCACGACTGGACTTCTGCCGAGGTGCAGGCGCTGTTCGCGCTGCCGTTCATGGAGCTGCTGTTCCGCGCGCAGGCGGTGCATCGCGCGCATTTCGACCCGAACGCGGTGCAGCTGTCGACCCTGCTGTCGATCAAGACCGGCGCCTGCCCGGAGGATTGCGCCTACTGTCCGCAGAGCGTGCGTTACGACACCGGCCTGAAGAACGAGCCGCTGATGGACCTCGAGGCGGTCAAGGCCGCGGCCGCGCAGGCCAAGGCCGCCGGCGCCAGCCGCTTCTGCATGGGTGCGGCCTGGCGCAGTCCCAAGGACCGCGACCTCGAGAAGGTCGTCGAGATGGTGGCGGCGGTGAAGGGGATGGGCCTTGAGACCTGCATGACGCTCGGCATGCTCAAGCCGCAGCAGGCGCAGAAGCTGGCCGCCGCGGGCCTGGACTATTACAACCACAACATCGACACCTCGCCGGCGTATTACAAAGAGATCATCACCACGCGCAGCTTCGAAGACCGACTCGACACGCTCAACAACGTGCGCGCGGCCGGCATGAAGGTCTGCTGCGGCGGCATCGTCGGCATGGGCGAGCGGCCCGCCGATCGCGTCGAGCTGCTGCGCACGCTGGCCAACCTGCCGCAGCATCCCGAGAGCGTGCCGATCAACAACCTGGTGCAAGTGCCGGGCACGCCACTGAACGGCGCGGAAAGGCTCGACCCCTTCGACTTCGTGCGCACGATCGCCGTGGCGCGCATCCTGATGCCGGCCTCGCACGTGCGCCTGTCGGCCGGGCGCCAGCAGATGAGCGACGAGCTGCAGGCGCTGTGCTTCTTCGCCGGCGCCAACTCGATCTTCTATGGCGAAAAGCTGCTGACCACCGGCAATCCCGACCACCTGCGCGACCAGCAGCTGTTCGCGCGCCTCGGCCTGCGGGCCGACCGCGAGCCCGCGGATGAGGCCGCGCCGCCAGGCTGCGGCGGGGCCGCATGCGCCCGGAACCGGCCCGCCGCCTGACGCCTGCGCCGGACAGCGCGCTCACGCGTTTCCTGCGCGCGCAGCTGGAGGCCGTGCACGCGCGCAAGCTGTTCCGCCGGCGCCGCATGGTGAGCGGCGCGCACGCGGTGCAACTGCGTGCGGACGGGCAGACCTGCGTCAATTTCTGCAGCA
>DATLYR010000146.1 GCA_035574475.1 Nevskiales bacterium
GCCGCTGCCCCCGATGCCCTGCACGCCGGCCGCATACAGGGCGATGCTCAGGGTCTGCAGGATGCCGCAGGCCAGCAGGGCTGCACGCCGCCCCGCGCGCCAGGCCAGTGCACCGCCCAGCGCGGCGCCGGCCAGGGCCGCGGCCGAGCCGAGCGTGCCTTTGAGCAGCGCAATCGCCTCCTTGCTGAAACCGTGGTCACGCAGCATCGGCCCGACCATGGCCGAGGCCATGGAATCGCCGAACTTGTAGGCGCCGATCAGCACGAGGAAGCCCAGCATGCCGGGCACGCGCAGGCGCGCGGCCCATTCCAGCAGCAGCCCACGTGGCGTCGGCGCGCGTGGCGCCGCCGCGCCGTTCTCGCGCAGGCGCAGCACCGGCAGGCTGGTCAACGCCAGCAGGCTCGCCATGCCGACGAACATCGCCTGCCAGCCGGCGCGCGCGAACACCCACAGCAGCAGGCCGCCACCGAGGATCATGCCGATACGATAGGCGCCGACCTGCACGCCGTTGCCGCCGCCGCGCTCGCGGGTGTCCAGCAGGCGCACCGCCAGACCGTCGGTGGCCACGTCCTGGATCGCGGCGAACAGGTTGAACAGCAACAGCGCCGCGAACACGATCCAGATCGAGCGCTCCGGCCGGCTGAGGCACAGCAGCAGCGCGCCGGCGACCGACAGCCCCTGCATCGCCAGGATCCACTGCCGGCGCGTGCCGAGCCGGTCCACCAGCGGCGCCCACAGGAACTTCAGCGCCCAGGGCAGGAACAGCAGGCTGGTGGCGCTGATCGCCTTGAGCGACAACCCCTGCTCGCGCATCAGCACCGGCAGGGCCTGGGTGAAGAAACCGAACGGCAGTCCCTGCGCCAGATACAGGGCGGCCAGCAGCAGAAACTTATCGCGTCGCGGCATGCCGGCTCCGGATGGCGCGGCGCGCGACCTCAGGCCGCCGGCGCGTTGACCCGCAGATGCAGGTGGCCCGCGATCAGCGGCTGCCCGCAGGCTGAGCACACCACCGTGGCGCTGGTCTCATGCCCGCAATCCGTGTGGATCACCGTGACCGGTGCGCCCGCCTCGCCGGCCTGCCACTTGTCGCCCCAGCGCATCAGCAGCAGCAGGATCGGCAGCAGGTCCAGGCCCTTCTCGGTCAGCCGGTATTCGTAGCGCGCCGGGCGTTCCTGGTAGCGCGCACGCTTGAGCACGCCCTTGTCCACCAGCGAGTTGAGCCGGTCGGTGAGAATGTTGCGCGATATCCCGAGATGGTCCAGCAGGTCATCGAAGCGACGTACGCCATTGAAGATGTCGCGAATGATCAGCAGCGTCCACCATTCGCCCACCACGTCCAGCGTGCGCGCGATGGAACAGGGCATGTCGGCAAAGCTGGTCCGCTGCATGCTCGGGCCCCTTATGGTTGTGTCAGGGAACCGACGATAGTATCGTCGGTCTCCTCGAAAGATTGACACGGCAGCCGCAGCCCTGCAAACCCGCCCTGCCCCGCAGCGCCACCCGCATGGAGACACCTTTAATGAGCACCGAACACGTCGTCGTGGACCATCTCGACGGCATCCTGCAGATCCGCCTCAACCGCCCGGACAAAAAGAACGCGCTCAACCAGGCCATGTACACCGCGCTGGCCGAGGCGTTCACGCGCGCGAACAGCGATCCGGCGGTGCGCGTGGCGCTGCTCACCGGCACGCCGGACTGCTTCTGCAGCGGCAACGACATCCAGGACTTCCTCACCATGCCGCAGGCCAGCGCCGACAATCCGGTGCTGCGCTTCATGCTGGCCATGGCCGGCTGCACGAAGCCCATCGTGGCCGCGGTCAACGGGCCGGCGGTCGGCGTCGGCACGACCCTGCTGCTGCACTGCGACCTGGTCTACGCCGGCGCCAGCGCGCGCCTGCACATGCCCTTCGTCAGCATCGGCATCTGTCCCGAATTTGCCGCGAGCTATCTGCTGCCGCGGATCATGGGCCATGCGCGCGCGGCCGAGCTGGTACTGCTGGCGGAGCCCTTCGGCGCGCAGAAGGCGCTCGAGTACGGGCTGGTGAACGAGGTGCTGCCGGATGACCAGTACCAGGCGCGTGCGCTGGACAAGGCGCGCCGGCTCGCCAGCCTGCCGCCTGCCGCGCTGCGCAGCACCAAGGCGCTGCTCAAGCGCTGGAACCGCGAGGAAATCCTCAAGGTGATCCCGGCCGAGTTCGACACCTTCATGCCGATGCTCAAGCAGCCGGAGGCGCTGGAAGCCTTCAGCGCCTTCCTGCAGAAACGCAAACCGGATTTTTCGCGTTTCCAGTGACGCCTGGCGGGTGGTCGGAGGGGCGGCTCGACCCCGACACGGGCGACCCCGTCAGCGCTCGGTTTCGAGATCGGGAATGCGGTTGAAGGCGATGCGCAGCGGCGCGGCGGCATGTCCGCCGTGCGCGCCACCGAAATACAGCGCGTGCTTCCCATAACGCAGATTGATGCGGTCCACGGCATTCTGCAAGGCGCCGCGCGAGCGGGCCGGCGCGAACAGCGAGGGTGTGGCCTGGCTGGCCGGAATCAGCCGCACCAGGGTGACACCGACATACATCGGCCTGCCCGCACCCTGCGGTCGCCGCGACCACAGCGCGTTCAGCACCTGGATCAGCTCGCGCGTGTCTTGGGTTTCCAGGAAACGCGCCTCCTCCGACCAGCCGCCGGCGCCGCCGCCATAACGGATGCTGAGCCACAGTCCACCGGCGCAATAGCCCATGCGGCGCAGGCGCAGCGCGGCCTTCTGCAGCAGCCGGTGCAGCACGGCGCGCGCGTCCCGGTCGTTGCGCAGCTCCGGCGGCAGCACGTGCGAATGCCCGATGCTGCCGCGCGCGGTCGGCGGCGCATACACCGCGAGGCCGCGCAGCAGATCGTGCATGTGCTCGCCCTCGACACCGCCCCAGACGCGCCGCAGCGCGGCCTTGTCCGCGGCGCACAGCGCCGCGACCGTGTGGATGCCGGCGCGCTTCAGCCGCGCCTCCATGCGCGGGCCGATGCCGCACAGGTCGCGCAGCGCAAGCCCATGCAGGGCCTGCGGCAGCTCGGCCTGCTCGATCACCACCAGGCCATCGGGCTTCTGCATGTCGGCGGCGGTCTTGGCCAGGAAGCGGTTGGGTGCGATGCCGATCGAGCTGGTCAGGCATTCGCCGACCTCGCGGCGGATGGCCCGCTTGACCTGGCGCGCGACGCTCATCGCCTTGTCACGCTGCCGCCAGCTGCCGGTCAGCGAACAGGCCACCTCGTCGATCGAGCACACCTCGTCCACCGGGATGCAGGTGTCGATCACCTTGAGCAGGGCCTGGTGGTATTCGACGTAGCGTTCATGGCGTGCCGGCACGCAGACCAGGCCCGGGCACATCCGTTTGGCTTCACCGACGTTGGTGCCGGTCTTGACGCCGAAGCGCTTGGCCTCGTAGCTGGCGGCGATGCAGCAGGTGGAATCCGTCATCACCG
>DATLYR010000147.1 GCA_035574475.1 Nevskiales bacterium
CCTCCGGTGCCAACCCATCGGCGCCGCCGATCAGTAGCGCGACGTCGCGTCCGCCCTGCAGCCAGGCCTGCAGCCGCTGCGCCAGCTCGGCACTGGACCATTGCCGGCCATGCTCGTCCAAGGCCACGACCAGGGCGGCCTTCGGCAAGGCCGCCAGCAGCCGCGCGCCTTCCTCCGTCATCGCGCGCTGCGGATCGCGGCCCTTGCCGCGTGCGCCGGGTTCGATCTCGGTCAGGATCAGGCGGCATTCGGGCGGCAGGCGGCGCGAGAACTCGGCATAGCCCGCCTGCACCCACGCCGGCAGGCGCCGGCCGACGGCCAGCAAATGGATGCGCATGCGCCGTTCCGCCGCCGTCAGACTTCGGCGGCCGCGACCGGCGCGACGTCCCAGAGCTTCTCGAGCTGGTAGAAAGCGCGCGCCTGGGCCTGCATGACGTGCACCACGACGTCGCCCAGATCCACCAGCACCCAGTCGCCCTGGCGTTGGCCTTCGGTACCGCGCGGCGGATGCCGGGCGGCCTTGGCACGCACGGCGACGCTCTGCGCCAGCGACTTCACGTGGCGGTCGGAACGGCCGGTGACGATCACCATGCGGTCGGTGATCGGCGTCAGCGCGCTCACGTCGAACACGCGGATGTCGAGGCCCTTCATGTCGTCCAGTGCCGCGACCACCAGATCGGTCAGCTCCTGTGTCTTCATCCTGCGCCTGCGGGTTTCGCGGTCATGTATAAAAGCCCTCCTGTCGGATGTCGGCCCAGACCGGGTCGGGGAGCAGATAGCGCGCGCTGCGCCCGGCCGCGGCCAGGGCGCGGATCTGGCTGGCCGCGATCGCCAGCGGCGTCACCACGCACTCGTGGATCAGACCGCCGCGCGCATCGCGCAGCCGCGCCGGGTCGCGCACGCCGCGTTCGGCCAGCCAGTTGCCCAGCGGCACGCCCAGCGCCACCTGCATCTGCGGGCGCGGCACCAGCACCAAATGCGCCAGCTCCAGCACCCGCTCCGGCTCGCGCCATTGCAGGAAGCCGGCGAAGGCGTCCATGCCCAGGATCAGGCACAGCGGCGTATCCGGCAGCTCGGCACGCAGGGCGCGCAGGGTGTCCACCGTGTACGACGGGCCCGCCCGCTCCAGCTCGCGCGTGTCCAGCACCAGGCCGGGCTCGTCCGCGATCGCAGCACGGATCCAGGCCGCGCGGCGCGCGCCGTCGGTACGCGTCGGGTCGCGATGCGGCGGGATGCCATTCGGCATCAGGCGCACTTCGGCCAGCCCCAGCGCCTCGCGCAGTTCGAGCGCGAGGCGCAGATGACCGTAGTGAATCGGATCGAAGGTGCCGCCGAGGATGCCGATGGGCGGTTTCAGTGCCACCGGTCGCGGATCGGCGTAGCTGCCGGGCTGTTTTGCATCACATCCAGTGTCGGAGTTCCTGGCACAAGTTTCAAGGGCCGCCGCCCAGCCAGCTATCTCACATGGCCATCGCCCAGCACCACGTACTTGAGCGAGGTCAGCCCCTCCAGCCCCACCGGGCCGCGCGCGTGCAGCTTGTCGGTGCTGATGCCGATCTCGGCGCCCAGGCCGTACTCGTAACCGTCGGCGAAGCGGGTCGAGGCGTTGATCATGACCGAGCTGGAATCCACCTCGCGCAGGAACTGGCGCGCGCGGCTCATGTTCTCGGTGACGATCGCATCGGTGTGCTGCGAGCCGTAGGTCGCGATGTGCTCGATGGCCGCGTCGATGCCCTCCACGATGCGGATCGACAGGATCGGCGCCAGGTACTCGGTGGCCCAGTCTTCCTCGGTCGCCGGCTTGGCGTCGGGCAGGATCGCGCGCGTGCGCTCGCAACCACGCAGCTCGACGCCGGCCTCGGTGTAGATGGTGGCCAGCTTGGGCAGCACGCGCGATGCGATGTCCTTGTGTACCAGCAGCGTTTCCATGGTATTGCAGGTACCGTAGCGCTGGGTCTTGGCATTGACCGCGACCGCGATCGCCTTTTCGACATCGGCCTGGTCATCGATATAGACGTGGCACACGCCGTGCAGGTGCTTGAGCACGGGGATGCGGGTATGCTCGGCCACGAACTCGATCAAACCCTTGCCGCCGCGCGGCACCACCACGTCGATGCTGTCCTTGAGCTTGAGCAGCTCGGCGACCGCTTCGCGCTCGGTGGTATCGAGCACCTGCACCACGTCGTGCGACAGGCCGGCGTTCTTGAGCGCGTTCTGAATACATTCGCCGATGGCGATGTTCGAGTGCCGCGCCTCGGAGCCGCCGCGCAGGATGCAGGCGTTGCCGGATTTCAGGCACAGTGCGGCGGCATCCGCCGTCACATTGGGCCGCGACTCGTAGATGATCGCGATCACGCCCAGGGGCACACGCATACGCCCGACCTGGATACCCGAGGGACGCATCTTGAGGTCCGAGATCTCGCCCACCGGGTCGGGCAGCGCCGCCACCTGGCGCACGCCGTCCGCCATCAGGCGGATGCGCGCGGCATTGAGCTCCAGCCGGTCGAGCAACGCGGCGTCCAGGCCCTTCTGCCGCGCGAATTTCATGTCCTTGGCGTTGGCCGCCAGAATGTCGTCCTGGCAGGCGTCGATCTCGTCGGCGATGGCGAACAGCGCGGCGTTCTTCTGACCCGGTTCGGCGCGTGCGACCAGGCGCGCGGCGGCGCGTGCGCGCTGGCCCACCTCGCGCATGGCGCGGGCCAGAGGGGAGGTATCCGTGGTCTTGCGTGCCGTCTTGGCGCTCATGAGGCTTCCGTTGTGCTCAGGCCGTCCTACTCAGGCCATTCGGGGACCCGGCAGGGGCACCCCGCTCAGCCGGGCAGCCAATTTTACCAGTTCCGCCCAGGGTTCGGCCCGCGCCGCGCCCTTGGCCACGCGGTCGACCCATGAAACTTCCTTTATGAAATCAAGTACTTTTTCAGACGGCAGGCGCCGCAGCGCTGGCCGGAAAACGGCCTGCCGGGCACCAAACACTCCGACCATGGCCAGCGCGCGGTCGGGCGCCGTGCCGGATTCGATGGCGCGACCGGCCCGGTACAGCTGGCGCAGGGCGCTGGCCAGCACGAAGATGATCGGCACCGCATCGACCCCCTCTTCGCGCAGCCGGTCGAGCACCTGCAACGCCGCGGCCGGCCGCCCCAGCAGCACCTTGTCCACCAGATCGAAGGCATCGAAGCGTGCGCTGTCGGCGGTGGCCTCCCGCACCCGCGCCGGGGTGACCCGGCCGTCCGGGCACAGCAGCCTGAGCTTCGCGATCTCTTGCGCACAGGCCAGCAGATTGCCCTCGGTGCGCGCCGACAGCAGCTCAACCGCCTCGGTTTCGGCCCGCAGGCCGGCGGCATTCAGCCGTGCCTCGATCCAGCGTGGCAGCTCCGCACTGTCCACCGGCCAGGCGTAAACCGCCACACCGTGGCGCTCGAACGCACCGAACCAGGCACTCTCGCGGGCACGTTTGTCGAGCTTGCCGGCATGCACGATCAGCAGCACGTCCGGCGCCGGCTTCTCCAGCCAGGCAAGCAGCGCGCCCGCCCCCTCCGCATCCGGCGGCTTGTCGCCGAGACGCAGTTCGACCAGGCGCCGGCTGGCGAACAGCGACAGGTTCTCTCCGGCTGCCTGCAGGCGATGCCAGTCGAAACCGGTCTCGACCTGCAGCACCTCGCGCTCGCTGAAACCTTCGGCGCGCGCCCGTGCACGCAGCGCATCGGCCGCTTCCTGCAGCAGCAGCGGTTCCTCGCCGGCCAGCAGGTAGGCGCTGGCCAGGCTGCGCTCGATCTGGCCGTGCAGTTGTGCGGGACTGATCGACATGATCTACAGGGCCTGTGTGGTTGCCGGCACTATACTACGGGCTGGAGGTGCGGCCGATGAGCCAGTCAGCACCCGGAGCCGGCGTCGCGGCCTGGGACCTGGAAACCGAGCAGCGCGTGGACGTGCTCGAACACCTGCTGGCGATCGGCACCGTGCTCTCCGGCGCGCAGGACCTCGATTCCCTGCTGCGCTTCATCCTCGAGAAAAGCCGCGAGATCACCAAGAGCGATGCCGGCAGCGTGTTCCTGGTCGATCGCAGCGACCCGGCGCAACCCCAGCTGGTGTTCAAGATCGCGCAGAACGATTCGCTGGCGGCGCTGCGGGTGCAGGAAACCCGGCTGGCGATGCGCGCGGACAGCCTGGCCGGCTGTGCCGCCCTGACCGGCAAGGCGCTCAACATTCCGGATGTCTATCACCCGCCGCCGGGCATCGCCTTCAACAGCGAGTTCGACCGCCTGCACGGCTACCGCACCGTGTCGATGCTGGTACTGCCGATGCTCAACCAGCAGCGCGAGGTCATCGGCGTGCTGCAGCTGATCAACCGCAAGAAATCCTCGCGCCTGCGACTGACGCCCGAAAACGCCGTCGAATATACCCACCCTTACTCGCCGCAGGAGGCGCGCATCCTGATGAGCCTGGCCAGCTAGGCCGCGATCTCGATCGAGCGCCACCAGCTGCAGAAAAACATCGAGGGCCTGTTCGAGGGCTTCGTGCGGGCGTCGGTGGAGATCATCGAAGCGCGCGACCCGTCCACCGCGGGCCACTCCGAGCGTGTGGCGGACATGACCGTGCGGCTGGCGGAGGAAATCAACCGGCTCGATCACGGACCGTTCCGTGAGACGCACTTCGACGCGCGTCAGCTGCAGGAGATCCGCTACGCGGCGCTGCTGCACGACTTCGGCAAGGTGGGCGTGCCGGAGGCGGTGCTGCTCAAGGCCAAGAAACTCTACCCGGCCCAGCTGGAGGCGCTGCGCTACCGCTTTGCCCTGGCCCGCCAGCAGATCGAGCTCCAGCACACGCACGAACGCCTGACCCATCTGGTCGGGCACCCGGAGTGCGCGCAGGGCTGCCGCCATGGGGGCCTCGACGAGACCTCGCTGCAGCGCGCGCACGCGCGCCTCGACCGCTACTGGGATCTGCTCATGCGCCTGAACGAGCCGCTGGTGCAGGCGGTCGAGACGCTGGACGCGTGCCGGGAGCAGTTGCAGGAAATCGCCGCCTACCGCGTCGTCAACGGTAACGTGGAAGAACCGTTGATCAGCGAGCAGGAACTGGAGCAGCTGCTGGTTCCCAAGGGCAGTCTGACCGAGGCCGAGCGCGCCGTCATCGAGTCGCACGTCAGCCAGACCTACCGCTTCCTGATGCAGATTCCCTGGACCGCCACGCTCAAACAGGTGCCGGCGATCGCGCACGGCCACCACGAGAAACTGGATGGCAGCGGTTATCCGCTGGGCCTGTCCGCGGCGCAGATCCCGCTGCAGAGCCAGATCATGACCGTCTCCGACATCTACGACGCACTGGCCGCCAGCGACCGCCCGTACAAGAAAGCCCTGCCGGCGGACCGTGCCATCGCCATCCTGCGCGAGGAGGCAGCGCGCAACCGCGTCAACGCCGAGCTGGTGTCGCTGTTCGAGCAGCGGCGCGTCTACCAGGCGGCGAAGCGCTAGAATGGCCATGCCTGCGGGACCGAGCATGACCGAACGCCACTACACCGCCGCCGACCGCCTGCTGATGACGCTGCAGCGCGCCCTGGCGCCGCCGCATCCGGCCGGCGGCGCTGCGCGCCCCAATCCCGCGGGCAAGGTCGCGGACGCACCCCTGAACGAGGCCGAGCGCCGGCACGCCGCCGGCCTGATGCGCGTCAATCACGCCGGCGAGATCGCCGCCCAGGCCTTGTACGAGGGCCAGGCCCTGACCGCGCGCAACCCGCAGGTGCGCGCGCAGCTGAAGCGCGCGGCGGCCGAGGAGCAGGATCATCTGGCCTGGTGCGAGGAACGCCTCCGCGAGCTGGGCGAGCAGCCCAGCCGGCTGGCGCCGGTCTGGTACGCCGGCGCCTATACCATCGGCGCGGCCGCGGGCCTGCTGGGCGACAAGGTCAACCTGGGCTTCGTCGCCGAAACCGAAAAGCAGGTGGTGGACCACCTCGACGGGCACCTGGAAAAACTGCCCGGGCAGGACGGCAGGAGCCGCGCCATCGTCGAGCAGATGAAGGCCGACGAGGCGCGCCACGGCGAGGAGGCGCTGCAGGCCGGCGGCCGGGAACTGCCCGGCCCGGTGCGGCGCCTGATGACGCTGGCCTCGCGGGTGATGACGAAAACGGCGTATTGGTTCTGATGAGGCCTCAGGCCCGCGCCAGCCGCCGCAGCCGGTACAGGCCGTCCGCGGCGTAGATGGCCAGCGCTGCCCAGATGCAGGCGAAGCCCATCAGGTGTGTGCGCGTGAAGGGCTCGCCGAACACCCACACGCCGCACAGCAGCTGCAGGCTGGGGGCGATGTACTGCAGCATGCCGACCATGGACAGCGGGATGCGCCGCGCGCCGTAGGCGAACCAGATCAGCGGCAGGGCGGTGGTCGGGCCCGCGGCGACCAGCAGCGCTGCGGTGCGGGCATCGCCACCGAAGTGGCCGCCGGGCGGTACCGGCACCAGCGCCAGGATCAGCAGCGCCACCGGCAGCAGCACGCTGCTTTCCACCGCCAGCCCCGGCACCGAATCCACCTGCGCGAATTTGCGCAGCAGGCCGTAGGCCGCAAAGCTGCCGGCCAGCAGCAGTGCAATCCACGGCAGGCGCCCGAACTCCACGGTGAGGTAGGTCACGCCGGCGGCGGCGATGACCACCGCCAGCCACTGGCGCGGGTTCAGGCGCTCGCGCAGCACCAGCACCGCGAGCGTGATGCTGACCAGCGGATTGATGAAATAGCCGAGGCTGGTCTCGACCACGTGGTCCGCGTTCACCGCCCAGATGTACAGCCACCAGTTGCCGCCGATCAGGGCGCCGCTGGCACTCAGGTAGAGCCACAGGCGCGGGTTCGCGCGCAGCGGCGCCAGCCAGGCCAGCCGGTAGCGGATGAACAGGTAGCCCAGCACAAAGACCGCGCACCAGATCACCCGCTGCGCCATGATGTGCAGGGCGGGAATCTGCTCCAGCAGCCGCCAGTAGAGCGGCCACAACCCCCACAGGCAGTAGGCGCCGGCCGCCGCCAGCAGGCCTTGCCGCATCAGCGGCTCATGTTCTGGCCGTAGAAGATCTCGAGGATTTCGTGGTTGACGCGCTCGCGGATGCGCTTGGCCTCGCGCGGCGGCAGCTCGCGCGAGCCCTCCCCGAACAGATAGTCGTCGATGTCGATGTCCTTGCGCCGCATCTTCGTGTGGAACAGGTTCTCCTGGTACACGTTGACGTCCACCATCTGGTAGCGGTTGATGTGCGCCGGCGCGATGAAGTTCTGGATCGAGTCGATCTTGTGGTCGATGTAATGCTTGGCGCCGCGCACGTTGCGGGTGAAGCCGCGCACACGGTAGTCGAGGATCACGATGTCCGACTCGAAGCTGTCGATCAGGTAGTTCAGGGCCTTGAGCGGCGAAATGCGCCCGCAGGTGGATACGTCGATGTCGGCGCGGAAGGTGGAAATACCGTTGTCCGGATGCGTCTCCGGATAGGTGTGCACCGTGATGTGGCTCTTGTCCAGGTGCGCGACCACGCTGTCCTTGCTCGGCTCGATGCGGCAGGACGGGTCGAGCGACTCGGTCTTGACCGGGTCTTCCGAGATCAGCATGGTCACCGACGCGCCCTGCGGGTCGTAGTCCTGGCGCGCGACGTTGAGGATGTTGGCACCGATGATGTTCGCGACCTCGCTCAGGATCTGCGTCAGGCGCTCGGCGTTATAGGCCTCGTCAATGTATTCGATGTATTCCTGGCGGTGCTGGGGGCTGCGCGCGTAGCAGATGTCGTAAATGTTGAAACTCAGCGTCTTGGTCAGGTTATTGAACCCGTGCAGCTTGAGTTTCTTATCCGCCTGAGCGAGTTTGGTCATGGCGCGTGCCTGGCACCCTGGCCCGGTTGAAAAGGGCGCGTATTATCCCCGAACCCGATCCAAGATTAAACCTTTTTCCGCCCCCGTCTAGACTGTCGTGGCCGGCCGGATCTCGAAGCTGTGGGTGATGTTGACGGTGGCCTTGAGCATGATCGAGGCCGAGCAGTATTTCTCCGCCGACAGCTCCACCGCACGCTTGACCTGCGCCTCCTTGAGGCCGTTGCCGCTGACGATGAAGTGCATATGAATGTCGGTGAACACCTTGGGGTCGGTCTCGGCGCGCCGGCCCTTGAGTTCCACCACGCAGTCGGTCACTGCCTGGCGCGCCTTGCGCAGGATGTGCAGCACGTCCATGGCGCTGCAGCTGCCCACGCCCAGCAGCACCAGCTCCATGGGCCGCACGCCGAGGTTGCGGCCGCCGATGTCCGGCGGGCCGTCGATCACCACGCCGTGACCGCTGCCGGTCTCCCCGACCCAGCACACGCCTTCGGCCAGCTTGAGCCGTGCCTTCATTTCCATTGCGTCGTCACTCCGTGCCGAAATCCACCGCCGGCGGCCTGGCCAGCTCGGCCTCGTTGTCCACGCTGAAGGTCGGCTTGACCTCATGACCGAACAGCATGGCGGTCAGGTTGCTGGGGAAGGAACGCACGGTGGTGTTGTAGGCCTGCACGGCCTCGATGTAGCGCCGGCGCGCCACGGCGATGCGGTTCTCGGTGCCCTCCAGCTGCGCCTGCAGGTCGCGGAAGTTGGCGTCCGACTTGAGCTGCGGGTAGTTCTCCGCCACCAGCAGCAGGCGCGACAGCGCCGCGGTCATCTGTGCCTGCGCCGCCTGGAACTGCGCGAAGGCCTGCGGGTCGTTGATGAGCTCCGGCGTGGCCTGGATGCCGCCGACGCGGGCGCGTGCCTCGGTCACCTGGATGAAGACCTCGCGCTCCTGCGCGGCGAAGGCCTTGACCGTGCTGACCAGGTTCGGCACCAGGTCGGCGCGCCGCTGATACTGGTTCAGCACCTCGGCCCAGCTGGCCTTGATCTGCTCGTCCTGCGCCTGCAGCGTGTTGTAGCCGCAGCCGCTCAGCAGCGCCGTGGTCAGTATCAGCATCAGCCCGGAAAGTGTGCGCATGGCGGAATCTCTCTCAGGTGCCCCGCGCCCAACATGCGGCGCGCCGGAGGGAATTTCAAGTCAGGCCAGCAGCTGGCGCAGCGCGGCGCCCGGGCTGGGCTGGCGCATCAGCGACTCGCCCACCAGGAAGGCGTTGACGCCGGCGGCGCGCAGGCGGGCGATGTCGGCGGGCGTGAAGATGCCGCTCTCGCTCACCACCGTGCGGTCCGGCGGCACCTGCTCTACCAGCCGCAGCGTGGTGTCCAGCGTGGTCTCGAACGTGCGCAGGTTGCGGTTGTTGATGCCCAGCAGCAGCCGCTGCGCATCGCCCCCCAGGCGCAGCGCGCGCGCCAGCTCGGCGGCATCGTGCACCTCGACCAGCACGTCCATGCCCAGCGCCAGCGCGCCGTCGGCCAGCTGCTGCATCAGGCCGTCCTGCAGCGCCGCGACGATCAGCAGGATGCAGTCCGCGCCCAGCACACGCGACTCGGTGACCTGCCAGGGATCGACCATGAAATCCTTGCGCAGCACCGGCAGCTCGCAGGCCTCGCGCGCCGCCAGGAGATGCTCCGGCGCGCCCTGGAAGAAATCGCGGTCGGTCAGCACCGACAGGCAGGTCGCGCCGCCATGCGCGTAATCCTGGGCGAGGAAGGCCGGATCGAAGTCGGCGCGGATCAGACCCTTGCTCGGCGAGGCCTTCTTGATTTCGGCAATCACTGCGGGCTGG
>DATLYR010000148.1 GCA_035574475.1 Nevskiales bacterium
CCCGCCAAGAGCTGATCCATCTGCTGCAACGGCAGGACGAGCGCTACCGCGGCCGCATCGCCACCTACGATCCCGAACGCAGCGGCGTGGGCTTCCTGCTCGCCACCCAGGACGCCCAGCAGTCGCCGCAATTCTGGAGCCTGGTGCGGCGCCTCGGCGCGGCCCGGGTGCAGCTCTACGCCAATACCGCGCCCATCCTCGAGCGCATCGCCGAAGGCCGCTTCCTGCTCGGCTACAACCTGCTCGGCTCCTATGCCGTGGCCGCCGCCATCCGCCATCCCGAACTCGGTATCGTGCTGCCGCGCGACTACACCCTGGCCATGTCGCGCCTGGCGCTGATCCCGCGCGGCGCGCGCGAGCCGGATCTGGCCCGGGAGTTCATGGATTTCCTGCTGGGCGAGGAGGGCCAGCGCATCATCGCCGACCAGGCCGGACTGTACGCCATCCATCCCTGGGTACAGGGAGCGTTCACCGCCGCCGCTCTGCGCGAGGAGCTGGGACCGGCGCTGCGCCCGATCCAGATCGGGCCGGGGCTGCTGGTGTACCTGGACCAGGCCAAGCGGCGCCGCTTCCTGCGCCAGTGGCGGGAGGCCCTGGCGGCGGAGCGTTGATAGCGGTTGCTTTGAAAGTCAGTCCCGTCCTGCGCGGACTGATCAATCGCGCCTGGTATGAACTGGCGCGCTCACCGTACAGACTCGCACAGCAAGCCGGGCAACGGGGAGCAGCGCAAGATTTCGTACCGTTCACGGTCCAGCCAATGGGTCAGCCCGTCATACGCATCCTCGTCGTCGCGGGCGAGAATGTATTCCTTGACCTCTTGCCCGGTGACGCTATCCCACAAGACCAACTCAAAAATGCAATCCGTCATGCTCATGGCCTCCGTCATCGATGCGATGCCGTCCCGTTCGCAGCCCCTCTCTGCGTCGGGAGGGGCTGCGCGTCGTCAGCGAGTGGTGTAGCACTATCCCGCCTTTGTCCGCGGCGCTTTGGCGGCTTTACCCCGCTGGGGAATGGGGCTGGCGCCAGGCGCGACCTCGGATTCGGCGGTGGTGACTGGCGTGGCGAGGGCCAGGGTCTGCTGATAGACCTGTTGCAGGGCGTCAAACGCCTGCAAGGCGGCTTCGTCTCGCTTGGCCCAATAGAGAAGGCTCCGGGCAGTGTGTCGCCGCGCTTCGAACAACGCGTTGTGCAGCTTGGCCTGCTGCGCGATCAATTGGTAGTGCCAAGCGAGCAGGCATTGAAAAGCGCCGCCGCCAGTCCACGTGCTGGCCCATGCTTGCAGCCACGTCCGCTGGGTTGCGAGCAGCCCGGCGGTCTGGTCGTTGACGAGTTCGAGCAGGCTCAGCGCACCCCCGCTGTCAGGCTCTACGAGCTGTTCGAGCCATCGACTCAACGCCAGCCACTGGTCACACCACTGCTGGTGAGCATTCAGGCAAGTTTCGACCAACATGTTGCCTCGCTTCTCCATGTCCTCATCTCTGCTGGGGATTGACCCTCTTTACGGGGCTCAAGGAGGACCCTCTTGGTGGTTAACGCCTGTCCCTGGCGACACAATAAGAAATGCTAGCAGCCGAAAATGACATAACAATAGAAGGGCGCGCGCCAGTGTCACCCTCGGCTAGAGCGGCAGGGCGTCAGGGGCTGCGCCGTAACGGACTCTCCGGCGACCAGGCGGCGAGCGGCCTCGGTGAGCGCCCCGAGCTCCAGCCCCAGGTAATGGAGCGCACCCGGGCCGAGCCGCTGGGCCACGCTATCCAACAGCGCTTCGGCCCGTTGCGCGTGGCGCTGCGCGCCCCGCGCCCTGCCCTCCCGCCTCTTCACGCCGGCGGCTGCCAGGGCGATCAGCGCCTTGAGGAAGTCTGCGCTGACCCCGCACCGACCGCAGGCGTGCCAGAGGACCTCCCAGGCCTCGTGCGCCTCCCAATAGTAGCCGTGGTTGAACAGGTCGAGCCCATAGCGATAGAGCCGGCAAGCCTCCCAGTGCGCGGGGTCCAGCGGCTCGCCGGCCGGCCTGAGGCGGCCGTAGCTGTGCCCCGCCGGATCACGGGTCGGATGCGGATGCGGCCCGCCGGGCACGTAGGCGTAGGGCGGCAGCGGCAGTTCCGGCGCCAGGCGGTGCAGCGCCATCGGCGACCTCATCCCAGTGCATCCCAGATCAGCTTCAGCCCGGACAGGCCCAGCAGCGCGGTCACACCGACGTAGAACGGGCGCTCGGGGATGTGCCGCAGCAGGCGCAGACCCAGCCATACGCCGAGCGGCACCAGTGGCGCGAGCAGCGCCGACAGCAGCAGCGTCTGGTGCGTGAACAGTCCGAGGCCGAGATAGAACGGCAGCTTCGCCGCGTTGATCATGGCGAAATACGCCACCGAAGTGGCGACGAAAGTGGTCCGGGGCAGGCCGCGGTTCAGCAGATACATCAGCAGCGGTGGCCCGCCCGCGTGCGCGAGTGTGCTGGTAAAGCCCGAGGCGGCGCCCCACAACCAGGCACTGCGACTCGGCGTGCACGCCGCGTTCTGCGGGCGTGAGCGGCGCAGCAGGCGATCCAGCGCGAACAGAACCGCAATCATGCCGACGGCGCCCTTGACCGCGCGCTCGGACAACACGCCGAAAGCGAGCGTGCCGAGGGCAATACCGGTGAGCGCCGCCGGCACCAGTGCACGCAGCTCTGCCCCCGACCACTGCCCGCGCCAGGCGCGGATGCCGACGACGTCCATCAGCACCAGGATGGGTAGCATCACCGCCGCCGCATCGCGCGGCGACAACCATAGGCTCATGAACGGCACCGCGAACCCGCCCAGGGCGCCGCCGAGGCCGGCCTTGGAGATGCCGGTCAAGAGCACGGCGCTGGCGGCGACGATCCAGCCGGTGGTGTCGAAAGGCATGGCGGGGGCTCCTGCGGGTATGGCACGAGGCGACAGTCTAGCGCAGGCGCTGGCCTCGACCCGGCCCGGGCAGGAGCGCTACGCGCTCAACGCCCTCATCCAGACAGGCAAGGGGCAGCGTCTATGGCAGCAGGTCGGATTTCTCCGTTCAGTGCCATTACGCGGACGACACGGCATCGGCGATGGCCCGGGCGCAGGTCGCGGTGTCGGCCGGACCTTTCAGATCCCGCGTGCGCAGGCGCGGCTCCGCCAGGGTCTGCTCGATCGCCGCGACGATGGCGGTGGCCGCCTGGTGCTCGCCCAGGTGCTCCAGCAGCATCGCGCCCGACCAGATCTGGCCGATGGGGTTGGCCACACCCTGACCGGTGATGTCCGGGGCTGAGCCGTGCACCGGTTCGAACAGCGACGGGTATTCCCGCGACGGGTTGATATTGCCGGACGGCGCGATGCCGATGGTCCCGGTGCACGCCGGCCCGAGGTCGGACAAGATATCCCCGAACAGATTGGATGCCACCACGACATCGAACCAGTCGGGGTGCAGGACGAAATGCGCCGCCAGAATGTCGATGTGGTATTGGTCCCACTGCACCTCGGGAAAACGTGCCGCCATCGCTTTCACCCGCTCGTCCCAGTACGGCATGGTAATGGCGATGCCATTGGACTTGGTCGCCGAGGTCAGCCGCTTGCGCGGCCGTTGGGCGGCGAGCTCGAAGGCGAACCGCAGGATACGATCGACACCGTGCCGGGTCATGATGGTTTCCTGGATCACCGTCTCGCGCTCGGTGCCCTCGAAGAAGCGCCCGCCGACCGAGGAATATTCGCCTTCCGTGTTCTCGCGCACGACCCAGAAGTCGATGCTCCCCGCTTCCCGTCCGGCAAGCGGGCAGGGGACGCCCGGCATCAGGCGCACCGGGCGCAGGTTGACGTACTGATCGTATTCCCGGCGAAACTGCAGGAGCGAACCCCAGAGCGAGACATGATCCGGTACCGTCTCCGGCCAGCCCACGGCACCGAAGAAGATGGCGTGCGGGTTACCGATCTGCTCCTTCCAGTCCTCCGGCATCATTCGGCCATGCTTGACGTAATAGTCACAGCAGGCGAAGTCGTGCCACTGCTGGGTGAGCGTAAAGCCGAAGCGCTTGGCCGCGGTCTCCAGCACATGGATGCCCCAGGGCACGACCTCCTTGCCGATGCCGTCACCGGGGATCACGGCGATCCTATAGCTGCGTCCTGTCATGATGGGTAATCCTCGCAGAAAGAAATGTTGACGGGCTGCCTCAGGCCGGCTCATCCAGGCGCAGGCCGCCGATGTGGAAGGTCTTGGTCTCGAGATATTCCTCGATCCCCATCTGACCGCCTTCCCGGCCCAGACCGGACTGCTTGACACCGCCGAACGGGGCGACCGCCATGGAGATCAGCCCGGTATTCAAGCCCACCATGCCGAACTGGAGCCGCTCGGCGACCCGCCAGGAGCGGTGCAGGTTCTCGGTGAAGAAATAGGCGGCAAGACCATAGGGCGTGGCGTTGGCGAGTTCGATGGCCTCGGCCTCTGCCCCGAAGCGGAACAGCGGCGCGACGGGGCCGAAGGTCTCCTCATGGGCCACGAGCATGTCCGGCGTGGCATCGGCCAGGACGGTCGGCGCGACGAACCGCGACGGGTCGAGGTCTGCCAGCGGTCGCGTCAGCGCCTTGGCGCCTTTCGCCAGCGCATCGTCGACATGGGCGTTGACCTTGGCAACGGCCTGACGGTTGATGAGGGGGCCGATACTGATACCCGGTGTCCGGCCATCGCCCACGGTCATCTTCTCGACTGCGGCGACGAGGCGGTCGGCGAAGGCATCGTAGATACCGTCCTGCACCAGAATGCGATTGGCGCACACACAGGTCTGCCCGGCGTTGCGGAACTTGCTGGCGAGCGCACCGGCCACCGCGGTGTCGAGATCGGCGTCATCGAAGACGATCAGGGGCGCATTGCCACCCAGCTCGAGGCTCAGGTTCTTGATCGTGCCGGCGCAGTCGCGCATCAACAACGCGCCTACTCGGGTCGACCCCGTAAAGGAAAGCTTGCGGACCACCGGGCTGGAGGTCAGGGTCGTGCCGATCGCCTCGGGCCGGCCGGTGACGATGTTCAAAACGCCTTGCGGAATGCCGGCCCGCTCGGCCAGGACCGCGAGGGCGAGCGCCGAATAGGGCGTCAACTCCGACGGCTTGACCACCACGGTACAGCCAGCGGCGAGAGCGGGCGCGCATTTGCGGGTGATCATGGCATTGGGAAAGTTCCACGGCGTGATGGCCGCCGCCACCCCGATGGGTTCTTTCATCACGAGCAGGCGCCGATTGGCGTCGGGGGCGGGAATGGTATGGCCGCCGATGCGTAGCGCTTCTTCGGCAAACCATTTCACGAACGAGGCGCCGTAGCGGATCTCGCCGGCGGCCTCGGCGAGGGGTTTGCCCTGCTCCGCGGTCATGATCGCCGCCAGATCGTCGATGTTGTCGAGAATCAGACGGTGCCAGCGCTCGAGGCAGGCGGCGCGTTCGGCAGCGGTTGTTTCTCGCCAGCGGGCGAAGGCCTGCTCCGCAGCACCGATCGCCGCCGCGGTCTCGGTCGCGCCGCAGTCGGGAACCGTTCCCAGCAGCGCACCGGTAGCGGGATCGGTGACCTCGAGCGTGGCGCCCGATGCCGCGCCGATCCACTCGCCGCCGATGTAGGCTCTTTCAGTGAACAGGCTTTGGTCTCGGATCGTGTCAAGGCTCATGCTTTATCCTCAATAACCGCGCCGGCGATTGACGACGCCCGTCATCGGGGTGCCGGCGCAATGCTTGCGAATGTTGTCGAGCACGACTTCAACTGCGGATTCGGGCTGGGTCATGCTTGCGATGTGCGGGGTCAGCAGAATGCGGGGGTGTGTCCAAAAGGGGTGCTCGGCAGGCAGCGGCTCCGGTTCAGTGACGTCGAGGACGGCCCCCGACAGGTGACCGCTGTCGAGGGCATCGAGCAAGTCCTGGGCTACCAGATGCGCGCCGCGTCCCACATTCACCAGAGCGGCACCGGGGGGAAGCTGCGCGAACAGAGCGCGATCGAGAAAGCCCCGCGTTTCCGCTGTCAGCGGCAGCAGACACACCAGGATCTGGCAGCCGTGCAGGAAGACGGGAAGCTCCGCAGCACCGGCATAACAGGTGACACCCGCGATAGCGCGGCGCGACCGGCTCCAGCCGAGACAGGGGAATCCGATGGCCGTCAGCCGCCGCGCGACGGCACCGCCCAGCGCGCCGAGCCCCAGGATACCGACGCAGCGCTGTGCCGCGGGTCTGACGCGCACGGGCTGCCATTGCCGGGCGCGCTGCTGGCCGATATAGGTGATGAGATCCCGATGCAAGGCCAGCACCATGAGCGTCACATACTCGGCCATGGTGTCGGTGATGCCGGGCTCCACCATACGGACGACGGGGATGTGCTCGGGAATGGCCGTGAGCTCGAGCTGATCGACGCCCGCGCCGAGCGAGAAGACGATCTCCAGGTTCGGGAAAGTCTCGGCGAGGCGCTGCGGCGGTTCCCAGACCCCGAGATAGCGCACCTCGGCCGGATCGCCGATGTCGGGCCAGATGCGGAAAGGCAGATCCGGCGCTCGCTCGGCGAACAGGCGCGCCCACTCTGCGCCGCGCTCGGGATCTGCCTTGTACAGGAAGGCCATGGCTTCTCCTGCGCCCTACCGCCTAACCCAGCGCCTGGCGCGGGCGCGCGTAGCGATGCGCGCGGCCGTCGTCGGCATTGGCGGTCCGGCGCACCGGCGCTGACATGCTCATTGCGGGGCCTTCCTGCGGCTGAGGGCCATCAGCATGACCAGGGCGAAGGATGCGGCCGTCAGCAGGGTGCTGATCGCGGCGATGGTCGGATCGATCTCGTCTCGCAAGGCAGTGAACATCCGCTTGGTCAAGGTCTGGTTCTGGCCACCGGAGATGAAGAGCGCGACGATGGTCTCGTCCAGGGCCTGGATGAAGGCGAAGATCGCCCCGGAGATGACACTTGGCTTGATCTGCGGCAGCGTGACCGTCAGGAAGCTGCGCAGCCGGTTCATGCCCAGGCTGCGCGCCACCATCTCCTGCGTCTGGTCGAAGCCTTGCAGGCCGGCGGTAACCGCCGTAACCACGTAGGGCAGCCCCAGCATCACGTCGGCCAGCACAAGGCCGGGAAGCGTGGCGAGAAGGCCGACCTGCGCATAGATGAAGAAGACGCCGACCGCGACGATGATGATCGGGACTATCAGCGGCAGCATCAGCACGATCCGCAAGTAGCGCATGCTCCAGTGGCTGGAATTGTGGATCGCGTAGGCTGCCGCCACACCCAGCGGGGTGGCGATCAGCGCCGTCAGGATGGAGACGATCAGGCTGGTGCGTGTGGCAGCCATCCATGCCGGGTTGCCGATGAAAGCTTCGTACCAGCGCAGCGAATAGGTGGGCGGCGGAAAGGTCAGGAAGCGTGTGTCGGAGAACGACATCGGGATGATGACCAGCACCGGCAGGATCAGAAAACTCAGCACCAGCGCGACAAAGACGCCGAAGACGATCCGGTTGAGTGAAAGCGTAGTCATTTCGCACCCAGGATCCGCTCGAGGGAGATCACGCGACCGACGATGTAGAAGATCGCCAGCACGCACAGGAGCAGGACGACGCTCACAGCGCTCGCCGCTCCCCATTGGTTGTAGAGCTCCACGTTGCGGCTCACGACCATCGAGACCATGACGGTCTTGCCCCCGCCCATCAGCTCAGGCGTGATATAGAAGCCGAGGCATAGGACAAAGACCAGCGTCGCGCCGGCCAGCACACCGCTCAGCGACAGCGGCAGAAACACCCGCAGGAAAACGTGAAGAGGGGTGCCGCCGAGGCTGGCTCCGGCCAGCATCAGCTCATGCGGGATCTTCTGCATGGCCGCATAGAGCGGCAGAACCATGAACGGCAGGAGGATGTGGACTGTCGCGATCACCGTCCCCAGCTCGTTGTGGACCAGCGGCAGCGGAGCGTCGGTCAATCCCAAGGACATGAGCGACTGGTTCACCAAGCCCGTCCGTTGCAGCAGGATGAGCCACGCGTAGGCCCTGACCAGGACACTGGTCCAAAACGGCAGGATGACCAGCGCCAGGACGATCATGGCCCAACGGTGCGGCAGTGCCGCGGCGACATAGGCCACCGGATATCCCAGCAACAGCGCCAGCAGCGTGACGATGATGCTGATCCTGAAGGTCAAGGCAAAGGTGCTCCAGTAGACCTCCTCTGTCAGGATCCGGCGGTAGTGTTCCAGCGTGAACCCATCGCCGTAGATGGACTGCCAGAACAGCCAGCCCATGGGAATGACGAGCAGCACGAAGATCACGAACAGTGCCGGCGATGCAAGCAGCAGCAGCAAGCGCTGCTCGCGGCGCTGATAGATGCGCGCAGGATCTGCGACCGTGATTTCCTCGCGGCGCTGATAGACGGCTGAAGGATCTGCGACTGTGAGTTTCAACGGTGCTCATCCTGTCCAGAATTTGCGACTTGCCCCGGCGCGCCCATGACCTGTCAGAGGACCGGGCGGCGGCCGTTGCGACTGCGGCAGGTGCCCCGCACGGCGCCCGAGCGCAGCGCATGACCTCGCTCGGGGCATGCGCTGCGTGGCATTACTTCTGCATGAACTGCAGCCAGCGCTTTTCCGCCTTTTCGCCCTCGGGAGAGGACCACCAGTCATAGGACATGAGCGCCTGCTTGGCGGCGTTCTGTGGCGCGCTGGGCAGTTCGGCCGCACGTTGCGGCGGGATCTTGCCGGTATCGAAGGCGGCCGGATTACCCGGTCCATAATCGATATGCAGCGGCAGGTTGGCCTGGTATTGCGGCGCGATGGCCGCGTTGACGAACTTGTACGCGGTCTCCAGATGGGGGGAGTTCTTCAGGATGCAGAGCTGCGTGTTCTGGAGAATGCCGTCGTTGTAGGTGAAGGCGACGTCGGCGCCTTCTTTGGCGACAGCGCTGACCCGACCGTTCCACATCATGATCATGTCCACCTCGCCATCGTGCAGAAGCTGCGCCGACTGGCCGCCGGAGGTCCACCACACCGTGATGTGCGGTTTGATCTCCTCGAGCTTGCCGAAGGCGCGATCGACGTCGAGAGGGTAGAGCTTGTCCTTCGGCACGCCGTCGGCCAGCAGGGCAGCCTCCAGGGTTCCCAGCGGATGGTTGCGCAGCGCACGGCGGCCCGGAAACTTGTCCACGTTCCAGAAATCGGCCCAACTGTTGGGCGGATTGTTGCCGTATTTGGTCTTGTTGTAGGCCAGAACGCTGGAATAGAACTCGTAGGCGACCGAATACGGGGTCTTGTACCCGTCCGGCAGAGTGGCGGCATTCGGGATCTTGCTGAAGTCGAGCTTTTCGATCAGGCCCTGCTGGCCGCCGCGGATGCAGTTGGCGGTGGGCGTATCGACGACGTCCCACACCACTTTGCCGGTGGTGCCCTGAGTCTTGATCATCGGCCAGGCGTCAGGGGCGCTGTCCTGATGAATGGTGATGCCCAGCTCCTTCGCCACCGGGTCGAGGATGGCAACGGTCTGCGCTTCCTGATAGGCGCCGCCCTGGGATACGAAGGTGATCTCCCCCGCGGCCAGGCTGGCATTGCTACCGAGCGCGCACAACGCGGCGAGTGATGAACCGAGAACGGTGGTAGCGGTGCGTTTCATACTCTTCTCTCTCCTCTGATGGAAAACTCGATCACGGGACTTTAGCGCCCGATTGCATCGAGAAACTGGTACCAACCTGCGACCAGGCGCACGCCGGCCTCGCGCAGCGGATAGCAGGGCACCGGCTGGAGCCGAGCTGCATCGAGCAGCGCTACCTCCGGGGTTTCGCCAGCCGCAAATGCGGCGGCGTAGCGACCCAAGAGACTGGCCATGGCCACGCCGGCGCCGTTGTAGCCGACAGCAAAGCAGATCCGCTCGTCGAGTCGGCCGACGTGCGGCACCTGATCGAGGGTCATGCCCACGTAACCGGACCACTTGAAGGCGATCCGCATGCCCTCGAGCTCGGGAAACAGCGACACCATGGCCCGCTGCAAGGCGGTGAAGGCCGACGGGGCGTCCTCCTTGCCGAAGGCGCCCCGGCCGCCGAAGATGACGCGGCCGTCCACCTTGCGAAACCAGCGCATCATGCGCCGGGTCTCGCTGTAGCCGCGCCTGGCGACCATCAGTTTGCGCTCGAGCTCGGCAGGCAGCCGCTCGGTGGCGATGATCGCACTGCGAAAGGGTATCAGTGTGCGCTTGAGATAGCGGGTGGCCGGCGTCAGGTCGGAGTAGGCGTTGGTCGCGATGATCGCTTGTTTCGCCCGCACGGTCCCCGCGGGCGTCTCGATCACAAGCCCGTTCGGCTCGCGCTTGATGCGCAGCACCGGGCTACCCTCGAAGATATCGACGCCGCGCGCGGCGAGGCCGGCGGCGATGCCCCTGACATAGTTGAGCGGATGGAGCGTGCCCGAACCGCTGGTGAGGACACCCCCCGCAAACGCCCGCGAACCGGTCTCCTCGGCCACCTGCTCCCGGGACAGGATGGACATCGACCTGTCGCCCAACGCGGCGCGCAGCCACTCGGCCTCGGCCACGATGGCAGCGCGCGCCCGCGCGGTGTGCGCGCAACGCAGACTGCCGGTGCGCTCGAACTGCGCGCTGTTGATGTCGAACTCGCTGACCAGCTCTTCCACTACGTCCACGGCATCATGGCCGATGCGATGCATGCGCCGGGCCGTATCCAGGCCATAGGACTTGGCGATGTCAGAAAAAGGGATACGGAACTTCAAGGATACGACACCGCCGTTGCGTCCGCTGGCGCCCCAGCCGATGGCGTTGGCCTCCAGCACGACGGGGCGGATGCCTCTTTGCGCCAGGGCGTGGGCCGCCGACAACCCGGTGTAGCCGCCACCGACGATGGCGATGTCGGCGCTGAGATCGGCGCACAGGCGAGGCAGCCGGGGCGGCGGATCGGCCGTGTTCGCCCAGAGCGATGTCGCGGCCGGATGTGCAAACTGCTCGGTCATCACTGGGCGAACTCCGCTCAGGCGTCCGTCAGGCGCCCGCCGCGGCGTCGACCGCGTCCGCAAGGGCCTCGAGCGTCGGGAAATGGAAGTCGGGGGTGGTGAGCTTGGCGGGCACCGGCGTGCCGCCGAAGCCCTTCAGACCCTGGCGCCGCTCGATCCAGCAGACCGCGTAGCCGAGCTCGCGTGCCACGCCGATGTCGTGGTATTGGCTCTGCGCCACATGCAGGATTTCGTTGAACTTGTAGCCATGCGCCGACTGGCGGCCACGGTTGTAGGCGAAGAACTGCGGGTTCGGCTTGGCAACCCCGGTGTCGTCGTAGGTGACGCTGTCGTCGAACGGGTCGCCCAGGGTCTGGGCGTAGCAGGAAAAGGCCACGCGGTCGGCGTTGGTCATCGCCACCAGCCGATAGCGCTTGCGCAACCGCTTGAGCGCCTCGACGCAATCCTCGAAGGCCGGCCAGCGCAGCGCGTCCATCTGAAAGGCCTCCGCCCTGGTCTCGTCGGCGGGAAGGCCCAGTTCCTGTGCCAGCGAACGGTAGACGTGGAACATCGCCTGGCTGGAGCGCCCCGGATGGGCATCGCGACCGCGCTTGTAGGCCTCGAAGATCTCGTCGTCGCTGAGATCCTGCGCGGCGGCGCCACCAAGACGGCGCACCGAGTCCAGAATGCCCCTCTCAAAGTCGATCAGGGTGCCGACGACGTCGAAGGTAAGAACCTTGAAACTGTCTAGCTGCATGGTCTTCACACGGCTCCTGTCTGCAAGTACTCGTTCAGATGTTGGTGGTCGCCGGCCGATCACTCTGGGATCTGGGAACGACGATGGTGTCCTCCGGGTGCAGGGCGACCATTAGGCGTTCCCCGACCGGCGGAATCTGCATGCGCGCGGCATGATGGCTGGGCTGACGGAGACTGAGGCTGGTGCCGTCGTCCATCGTGACGAAGATTCTCAGGCTCTCCCCCTGGTAGACGATTTCCGTGACGCGGCAGGGCAGGCGGTTGACGCCC
>DATLYR010000149.1 GCA_035574475.1 Nevskiales bacterium
CCGGCCGATTTCAGCCAGCTCAGCCATTACGCCCGCCGCAAGCTGCGCTCCATGCAGCGTCGGCCCACACTGGCGACCGCCTTCTGGAAACAGGCGGAACTGCCCTTGTAACCATTCAACCATTTATGCAAGGCTCAATAAGAAATTCTTAGGGTTTTCTGAGCCAAGATTTAAGAACCGGCCTGCGCCGCACTCCCCATACTACACGCCCGTTGCCCGCAGACGCGTGGCGCTGATCGAGAGGGAGTCCACGATGATGAAAACGCTGCCCCGAATCCTGACGGCTCTGCTGCTTGGCCCGGGCCTGGCGCTGGCCTCGACGCCGGCGACACAGGACAGGCCACGGCCACGCGACCCGCTGGTCGAGCGAGGCCGCTATTTGGTGCAGGCTGCGGGCTGTAACGACTGCCATACGCCAGGCTATGCCCAGCGCGAAGGCAAGGTGCCCGAAGCGGAATGGCTCACCGGCGATACGGTGGGCTGGCGTGGGCCCTGGGGCACCACCTACGCCACCAACCTGCGCCTGCGGCTGCGGGACTTCAGCGAGGAACAGTGGCTGCAGTTTGCGCGACACTTCCGCGCGCGTCCCCCCATGCCCTGGTTCAACGTGACGGTGATGACGGACGAGGACCTGCGCGCGATCTATCGCTACACGCTCGCGCAGGGCCCGGCCGGCAAACCCGCTCCGGCCTACCTGCCGCCGGATCGTGTGCCGTCGCAACCCTTCGTTGTGTTTCCGGCACCGCCCGGCACGCCGACCGCTCAGCATTAAGCCAGCGCCGCGCCCGCCAGCCCGCAGGCGCCGATCACCGGGATCACGCCGATCTTGAAGCGCCACAGCGCGATGAACGCGGCCGCGCCGATCGCGAGCGCCGGCCACTCGAAGGCGCCGCCGAAACCCGCCGGCCACAGCACATGCCAGGCGAAGAACAGCGCCAGGTTCAGGATCACCCCGACCACGGCCGCGGTGATTGCGGTCAGCGGCGCCGTGAATTTGAGATCGCCGTGGGTGGTCTCGACCAGCGGCCCGCCGAGCAGGATGAAAAGAAAGGACGGCAGGAAGGTATAAAAGGTCGCCACACAAGCGCCGGCGATCCCGGCCAGTGCCATGGCCTCGGGCCCGAACAGCTGCACATTCCAGGCGCCCACGAAACCGACGAAGGCCACGACCATGATCAGTGGCCCCGGTGTGGTCTCGCCGAGTGCCAGCCCGTCGATCATCTGCGTCGCGCTCAGCCATTGATAGTGTTCGACCGCGCTCTGGTACACATAAGGCAGCGCCGCGTAGGCGCCGCCGAAGGTGAGCAGCGCGGCCTTGGTGAAGAACCAGCCCATCTGCGTCAGCACGCCCGGCCAGCCGAACGCCGCCCATAGCGCGCCGAGCGTGCCGCCCCACAGCACGAGGCCGATGGCCAGGTAGCGCAGGAAACGGCCCCAGCGGAAGCGCGCGTGTGCCGGCGCGGGCGTGTCGTCGTCGATCACCGCCGGCGCATGCGGCCCGGCCGCGGCTGCGGCGTACGCGCCGCCGGTGCGGAAGCTGTCCGGCAGGAATCTGCCGCCGAGCATGCCCAGGAGCCCGGCGCCGAGCACGATCGCGGGAAACGGCAGCCTGAGCACGAAGATCGCAACGAAGGCCGCGACGGCGATGCCCCAGAGCACCGCATTCTTCAGCGCGCGCGAACCGATGCGCCAGGCGGCAAAGAGGACGATGGCGATCACCGCCGGCTTGATGCCGTACAGCACGCTGGCCACCGCCGGCAGGTCGCCCCAGGCCAGGTAAATCCAGGACAGCGCGATCAGGATGAACAGCGAGGGCAGCACGAACAGCGCGCCGGCGGCGATGCCGCCCTTCACCCCGTGCAGCAGCCAGCCGACGTAGGTGGCGAGCTGCTGTGCCTCAGGACCCGGCAGCAGCATGCAGTAGTTGAGCGCGTGCAGGTAGCGGCGTTCCGAAATCCAGCGGCGCTTCTCGACCAGTTCCTGGTGCATGATCGCGATCTGGCCGGCCGGCCCGCCGAAGCTGACGCAGCCCAGCCACAGCCAGAATCGGACAGCCTGCGCGAAGCTCGGTGCCTGCGGTGAACCGCTCATGGCCCTCACGCTATCATCTGCACATGAGCAAAACGAGCACACCCGCCGCGGCGCCGCCGCTGGAGCGCGAGCGCCAGGAATATACGGTGGACGAGCTGGCGCGCGCTGCGGACACGACGGTGCGCAACGTACGCGCCTACCAGGACCGCGGCCTGTTGCCGCCGCCGGAGCGGCGCGGACGCGCCGGCGTCTATACCGAGGCGCACCTGGCGCGGTTGCGGCTGATCGGCCAGTTGCTCAAGCGCGGCTACACGCTCGGCAACATCGCCGAGCTGATCAGCGCCTGGGAGCGCGGCCAGGATCTGCGCGAGCTGCTGGGGTTGGAGAGTGCGCTCACCATGCCCTGGTCGGAGGAGCTGCCGGCCTACTTCACCATGGAGGAACTGCTGGGCATGTTCGGTCGCGGCCTGCCGCCGGAGGAAGTCGCGCTTGCCATCCGCAAGGCGGTGGAGCTGGACGTGCTGCAGCCGGAAGGCTTGCGCTTCCGCGCGCCGCGTCCGCAGTTCATTTATGCCGGCGAGCAGCTGGTGGCGATGGGCATCCCGCTGACCGAGCTGCTCGACATCGTGCGCATGCTGCGCGGTAACGTCGAGCGCGTCGCCAACGAGCTGGTGCAGCTGGTGGTGAAGTACGTGTTCGACCCCTATATGAAAGGCCAGCTGCCGCCCGCCAGCGAGGTGCCGCGGCTGGCCGACACCGTGTGGCGGCTGCGGCCGCTGGCCGACATGGCGGTGAACGCCGAGGTGGCGCGCGCGATGGAAGGCGCCGTCAACAAGTACCTCGGCGAGGTAATGGCGCACATCATGGACCAGCTGCCGAAGCGGGGCGGTAGCGCCGGCAAGGGCTGAAACCGGGCACCCGTTCAGAAGACCGGGCCCCACTCTTGCATCTGCTGCACCAGCCGCAGGTCTTCCCACATCACGAAAGGCTTGGCCAGCATCGCGCGGCCTACGTCGCTGCTGGCGAAGTCGATGTTGGTGGTAATGCGCAGATGACCCTGCGTCAGGCTCGAACGGCCCGTGCGCTTCACCGGCAGGGCGAAACCGCGGCCGCGCAGCCAGCGCAGATACTCGGCCGGCTGCGCCGGCACGAAGTAGGCCTGGTAGAGCCGGTCGTTGAAGAACTCCAGCGTCAGCTTGCCCTCGTAAGCCCCGTGCGTGTATTTCGACACCGCCAGCGTGTCGTTGCGATAGGGTGGATAGCGATGGCTGGGCGGCTTGCGCTCGATGGTGGACAGCTCGGCCGTGTAGCCGCCTTGTGCCAGCTGCGTCTGGACCGCCGCCACGCTGTCGTAACTGCGCAGCGCACCCATGAAGGCCACGCGCTCCGCCGCCACGGCGGTGTACGCCGCGGCGGGGTCCGGTGCGGGTTCGACAGGCGTCGGCGGCGGCGTGGCCGGTTTCGGAGCTGCCGCGACGACGGGCGGTGGTGGCTTGGGCACAGGTTTCGGGACGGGTGCTGCGACCGGCGGCTCGGGCTTCGCGGCGGGTGTCGCGACGGCCGCGGGCGACGACGCGACTGGCGGCGCGGCTGGCGGCGGTGACCGACCGGCTTCGGTGAGCTCAGGAGCGGCCGCGGGCGGCGCGGCGGGCTGCGCGACCGG
>DATLYR010000150.1 GCA_035574475.1 Nevskiales bacterium
GGATTTCCTGATGCAGGAACTCAACCGCGAGGCCAACACGCTCAGTTCCAAGTCGCAGGACACCGAACTCACCCGCACCGGCGTGGAGATGAAGGTGCTGATCGAGCAGATGCGGGAACAGGTGCAGAACGTTGAGTGAGCACAGCCCCGGCCGCCTGATCGTCATCGCCGCGCCCTCCGGCGCCGGCAAGACCAGCCTGACCCGCGCGCTGATCGAGCGGCTGGCGGCGCGCGGCATCCGCGGCGAGTTCTCCGTGTCCTACACTACGCGCGCGCCGCGGCCCGGCGAGCGCGACGGCGTGGATTACCACTTCGTCAGCCCCGAGCGCTTCGCCGACATGGTGGCGCAGGACGCCTTCCTCGAGCACGCCGAGGTGTTCGGACGCCGCTATGGCACCGGCCGCGAGGTGACCGAGCGGCTGCTGGCCGACGGGCGGCTGGTGTTCCTGGACATCGATTGGCAGGGCGCGCGCCAGGTGCGTACGCGCAAGCCGGACACCCTCGGCATCTTCATCCGCCCGCCCTCGCTGGCCGAGCTGGAGCGGCGGCTGCGCGCGCGCGGCCAGGATGACGAGGCCACCATCGCCCGGCGCATGCGGGCGGCGGAGGAGGAGCTGTCGCACGCCGGGGAGTTCGACCACGTGCTGGTCAACGACGATTTCGAGCGTACCCTGGGCCTGCTCGAGGCCCTGGTCGCGCCGCGCGCCTGAACGGCCAGTCCCTGCGCCTTTGGGCAATCTGGTAGAATGCCCGCCCGTTTCGCCTGATTGCCGAGTTTTCCCATGGCCCGCGTAACCGTCGAAGACTGCCTGAAGAAGGTCAACAACCAGTTCGAGCTGACCCTGATCGCCGCCAAGCGTGCGCGCCAGCTGGTGCGCGGCGCCAACTCGCAGCTGCAGTGGGGCAACGACAAGTCCACCGTGCTGGCCCTGCGCGAGATCGCCGACGGCCTGGTGGACCGCAGCGTGCTGGACGAGGAAGACCTGCCGCTGCAGCAGCAGGTGCAGCCGACCTTGCCGGCGCTGGATACCGGCCCCGACCTCTAAGGAGCGTCTGATTTTATTCCGTCACCCCGGCGAAAGCCGGGGTCCAGAGCCTTGAAAGTCGCTGGATTCCGGCTTTCGCCGGGGTGACGCAAGCAATTAATCAAAGTTTCCCTATAAAATCGCTGCCTCTGGCGTCGCCGGGGCCGGCGACGCATCCTATGGGCATGGAACTGCCCGTCATCAACCGCCTCGGTACCGCGTTGCGCTCGCAGCGTGTCTCGCGCCTGTACGGCATCGAGGCGCTGGCCAAGCTGCTCGAGACCTACCTGACCCCCGGCCAGATCGCCGAGGTGCGCCGCGCGCATGAGTTCGGCGCGCGCCGCCACCGCGGCCAATACCGCAAGTCCGGCGAGCCCTATATCTACCATCCGCTGGCGGTCGCGCGGATCCTGGCCGAGATGCGCCAGGACCACGTCACCCTGATCGCCGCCATCCTGCACGACGTCATCGAGGACACGCCCACCGCCAAGGAGGAACTGGCGGCGCAGTTCGGGCCGGAGGTGGCCGTTCTGGTGGACGGCGTCAGCAAGCTGGGCAAGGCCGAGTTCCAGTCGCGCGCCGAGGCGCAGGCCGAGAACTTCCGCAAGCTGCTGATGGCCATGGCGCAGGACATCCGCGTGATCATGGTCAAGCTGGCCGACCGCCTGCACAACATGCGCACGCTCGATGTCATGGCGCCCGACAAGCGTCGCCGCATCGCGCGCGAAACGCTGGAGATCTACGCCCCCATCGCCCACCGGCTCGGCATCTATACCTGGCGCCAGGAGCTGGAGGACCTCGGGCTCAAGGCGCTCTACCCCAAGCGCTACGACGTGCTCAAACAGGCGGTGCGTCAGGCCAGCAACAACCGCAAGAACCTGGTGCACCAGGTGGAGGAGCGGCTCGCGCGCGCGCTGCGCGAGGAGGGCATCGCCGCCGAGGTGGTGGGGCGCAAGAAGAACATCTACAGCATCTACCAGAAAATGCGCCGCAAGACGCGCCGTTTCATCGACGTGCTCGATCTGTACGGTTTCCGCATCATCGTCGACAGCGTGGACAACTGCTACCGCGCGCTGGGCGTGGCGCACCACGTCTTCCGGCCGATCCCGGAGCAGTTCAACGACTTCATCGCCAACCCCAAGGTCAACGGCTACCAGTCGCTGCACACCACGCTGGTCGGGCCCGGTGGCGTCAAGATCGAGCTACAGATCCGCACGCGCGAGATGCACCAGATCGCCGAGAGCGGCATCGCCGCGCACTGGCTGTACAAGACCGGCGATTCCGGCGCCAAGGCGCCGGAGGTGCGCGCGCGCGAGTGGCTGGCCAATCTGCTTGAGCTGCAGCAGGGCGCCGGCAGCCCCAGCGAGTTCATCGAGAACGTCAAGGTGGACCTGTTCCCGGACGAGGTCTACGTGTTCACGCCCAAGGGCGACATCTTCCGGCTGCCCAAGGGCGCTACGGCGGTGGACTTTGCCTATGCGGTGCACACCGAGCTCGGCAACCACTGCATCGCGGCGCGCATCGACGGCCGGCTGGCACCGCTCAGCACTGTGCTGCGCAACGGGCAGACGGTGGAGGTCATCACCGCGCGCGATGCGCAGCCCAACCCGGCCTGGCTCAACTTCGTCAAGAGCGCCAAGGCGCGCGCCAGCCTGCGCCACTACCTCAAGAACCTGCAGCGCGACGAGGCCGAGAGCCTCGGCAAGCGCCTGCTGGAGAAGGCCTTCAAGGAGCTCAAGCTGGGGCGCCGCCAGCTGACGCGCGAGCGCATCGCACAGGCGCTGGCGACCATGAAGGTGGCGAGCCTGGAGGAGCTGCACGTCAGCATCGGGCTGGGCCAGCGGCTGGCGCCGCTGGTGGCGCGTAACTTCCTGCCGGCGGCCTCGACCGCGGCCGCCGCTGCGCCGCAGCCGCTGGCGCTGGAGGGCACCGAGGGGCTGGTGGTGGAATACGCCAAGTGCTGCCATCCGATCCCCGGCGACGAGATCCGCGGCCATGTCAGCGTGGGCCGGGGACTTGTGATCCACCGCGCCGACTGCCGCGACAGCCAGCGCAGGGCCGGCGAGCAGGAACGCATCAACCTGTGCTGGTCGGAGCAGGTCGAGGGCGAGTTCCCGGTCGAGCTGCGCGTGCAGGCGCGCAACCGGCGCGGTACGCTGGCGCGGCTGGCGGCGCAGATCGCCGAGGCCGACTGCAACATCGAGAACGTGGTCATCCCCGACCGCGGCGGCGAGATCGCCAACCTGCGCTTCCTGATCGCAGTGCGCGATCGCCGGCATCTGGCGCAGGTGGTCCGGCGACTGCGCCGCCTGGACAACGTCGAGCGCGTCACGCGTGCCTGACCCAGCCCGGCTGCAGCGCGCCGGGCATCGCTCCACTCTAGCTGACGATCTCAGGAAGCCCTGTTTTGTTCCGTCACCCCGGCTTTCGCCGGAATGACCAAGAGATGGTCAGAGGTTCCCTCAGTCCATGCTGCTTGCGCTGGTTTGGCCGGTACTCGTTTGGGCCGAGTCGCCTTCCACGGCCGAATCCCCCTACATCGGCATACTGGGCACCCATGTCAGCGCGGATGAGGACGCGCGCAGCGCGACCGTCGAGACCGAGGATGGCGACGGCATCCAGTTGCTGTACGGCTGGAACTGGACCGGCAACCTCAACCTGGAGGCCCAGTTCAACTACCAGCGGCTGGAGACCGACGGGCTGGGTACCGATTTCTACCGCACCTCGCTCGGCCTCGACGCGGTGTACTACTTCAATCCTTCCGGCTTGTCGCTCTACGCCCTGGCGGGCCTGGGTGCGGTCGAGAACGACGTGGTGCCCAACTCGGAGGACAGCACGGATGCCTATGCCAACGTGGGCGTGGGCCTGATGTCGGGGCCGCTGAACGATTACGGCCTGCGCGTGCGTGGCGACGTGCGCTATGTCTACGACGCCTACGACAACTTCGGCAACGAGCCCAGCGATGTGCACCTCAACCTGGGCGTGGTCATCCCCCTGCGCCGTCCCAAGACGGTGGAGGTGGTACGCACCGAGGTCAAGGAAGTCATCAAGGAAGTCGTGAAAGAGTCGCCACCCGCGGATTCCGACCGCGACGGTGTGGTGGACGGCGTGGACCGCTGCCCGAACACGCTGCGGGGGGCGGAGGTTGACCAGTATGGCTGTGTGAAGGAGAAGGCGGTCATCCGGCTCGAAGGCGTCCATTTCGAGTTCGATTCCGCCCGGCTGACTGCCGATTCGAGGGACATCCTCGACCGGGCGGTGGAAGCGCTGCGCGGCCAGCCGAGCATGCGGGTGGAGGTCGCCGGCCACACCGACAGTATCGGCAGCGACGCCTACAACCAGCGCCTGTCGGAGGCGCGCGCGGCCAGCGTAGTGCAGTACCTGGTGGACAAGGGCATCGAGCGCGGCCGGCTGGAGCCGGTCGGCTATGGCGAAAGCCAGCCCGTCACCGGCAACGACACGGAAGCGGGCCGTGCCCGCAACCGCCGCGTCGAGTTCCGCATCAAGTCCCAGTAGCGTCCGGTAGCCCCGGCAGATCGCGACGAGGTCGATTATGAAACTCAATCACTGGCTGGCCCTCATTCTGCTGTCGGCCGTCATGCTGTCTGGAACCGGCTGCAGCAGCGATGCCGACGACGATCCTCCGCCCGGTGGCGGCAGCACGCTGGTGGACACCGACAACGACGGCGTGCTCGACAACGTCGACAACTGCCCGACGGTGCCGAATACCAACCAGTTGAATACCGATGGCGACGCGCTGGGCAACGCCTGCGACCCAGACGACGACAACGACGGCGTGCCCGACACAACGGACAACTGCCCGCTGGTGGCCAACCCTAGCCAGACCGATACCGACGGCGACGGCACCGGCGACGCCTGCGAGACGGATTTTGACGGTGACGGCGTGCCGAACACGGGCGACAACTGCCCGACGGTGCCCAATCCGGGCCAGGCGGACTTCGACGGCGACGGCGCCGGCGATGCCTGCGACGACAGCGACGGCGACGGCGTGAACGACGGCACGGACAATTGCCCGCTGCTCGCCAACACCAACCAGATCGACACCGACGGAGACGATCTGGGCGATGCGTGCGACACCGACGACGACAACGACGGCGTGCCCGACACAACGGACAACTGCCGGTTGGTGGCCAATCCCAGCCAGACCGATACCGACGGCGATGGCACAGGCGATGCTTGCGAAACCGACGGTGACGGTGACGGCGTACCCAATCCGGGCGACAACTGCCCGACGGTACCGAACCCCGGCCAGCAGGACCGCGACGGCGACGGCGCCGGCGACGCCTGCGACGACAGCGACGGCGACGGCGTGACGGACGCGGTGGACAACTGTCCGACCGTGCCGAACCCGGACCAGCTGAACACGGACGGCGACGCGCTGGGCAATGCCTGCGACGGCGATGACGATGGCGACGGCGTGCCGGACGGCACCGACAACTGCCCGCTGGTGGCCAATCCGAGCCAGACCGATACCGACGGCGACGGCACCGGCGATGCCTGCGAAGGCGACGGTGACGCCGACGGCGTACCGGACGACACCGACAACTGCCCGACCGTACCGAACCCGGACCAGCTGAACACGGACGGCGACGCGCTGGGCAATGCCTGCGATAACGACGATGACGGCGACGGCGTGCCGGACGGCACCGACAACTGCCCGCTGGTGGCCAATCCGAGCCAGACGGATACCGACGGTGACGGCCTCGGCGACGCCTGCGATCCCAGCACGCCAGTGACCAACTTCGCGTGTACCGAGCGTGCACCGGCCGGTACGACGACCGCCGAGGCGGATGGTGGGGTTCTGTGCACCTTGCTCGGCGACCTGATCTGTGACGTGCAGAACCCGAACAATGCCATCGACGGTGACGACGACAGTTTCGCCACCGTGCAGTACAGTGTGGGTGCCCTCGATCCCTTGCTCGGTGGCAGCGAGTCCCTGCTGGTGAATCTGCCGGCGGACGAGCCGGCAGGTCAGGTGGCCGCCTTCATCATCGACGTGCCCGGCGGCCTGGTGGATGCCTCGCTGCTGCGCAACTTCACGGTCACCACACTCAACAACGGGACCGTGCAGGAGGCGCGCGGCGCGGGCCAGACCCTGGAGCTCGACCTGCTGGGCCTGCTCGGTGGCAGCGGGCGCAGCCTGATCGGCTTCCAGAACACACAGCCCTACGATCAGGTCGTGTTTACGGTCAACTCGACGCTGCTCAGCGTGGATGTGCTCGATGCCGTGCGCGTCTATGAGACCTGCCTGAACGCCGCGCCACAGACGCCCTAGCTCTCGGGCGCTGCCGCATATGCCCCGCCGCCCGGCGGGGCATTTCTTTTGCGGCCCCGATTTTGATTATGCTGAGCTTTCCCCGCGGGTTCCCGGAGCATTCATGTCACGCCAGACCATCCAGACGCCGGAGGCGCCACAGGCCATCGGCACCTATTCGCAGGCCGTGCGCGCCGGCAAGACCGTCTATCTGTCGGGCCAGATCGCGCTCGATCCGCACAGCGGCCAGCTGGTCGAGGGTGGCATCGATGCACAGATCCACCGTGTGTTCCGCAACCTCCAGGCGGTGGCCGAGGCGGCCGGCGGCAGCCTGGCGAACGCGGTGCGGCTGACCATTTACCTCACCGACCTGGCCGACTTTCCGCGCGTCAACGAGATCATGGCGCAGTATTGCCAGGCGCCGTACCCGGCCCGTGCCACGGTCGGCGTGGCGGCGCTGCCGCGCGGCGCGCGCGTCGAGATCGACGCAATCCTGACACTCGACTGACCTGCCGCGCTTGAGCGTTGCCGTCCGTACCCTGACCGCCGCCAGCCCGGTCACGCGGCTGCGCGGCGTCGGCCCGGCGGTGGCGGAGCGGCTCAAGGCGCTGGGCCTGGACACGCTGCAGGACCTGCTGTTCCACCTGCCGCTGCGCTACGAGGACCGCACCCACCTGACGGCGCTGGCGCAGCTCAGGCCCGGCCAGTCGGCACTGGTGGCGGCGCGCGTCGAGCGCGCCGAGGTCCGCTATGCCGGCCGGCGCATGCTGCTGGTGTCCGCCAGCGATGGTACGGGCCGGATCTGGCTGCGCTTCTTCCATTTCAGCGCCGAGCAGCAGCGCCGCCTGCAGCTGCCGGGCCAGTGGCTGCGTGCCTATGGCGAGGTGCGCGTCGGCAAGCAGGGGCTCGAGATCGTGCACCCGGAATACCAGCTCGTGGCCGACGAGGCCGCGGCGCGCACGGTGGTGCCGGCGCTGACGCCGGTGTA
>DATLYR010000151.1 GCA_035574475.1 Nevskiales bacterium
CAACACGGCCTCGGCGCTGGCCAGGCGCGCGGCCAGCGAGTTGGCGCCGGTGAGGGCCAGCCGCAGCGCCGACACCGGCACCAGTTTCTGCGCCAGCTGCGCCGCCGGGCCGGTGGCGCCGGCCAGCCGGCGCGTGAACCAGCCGCCGGGTGCGCGCGCCTGCCATGCGCGCAGCCTTTGCAGCTGCTCCTGCTCGTAAGCGCTGAGCGCGGGGCGGTCCATGGCCTTCATGTTGACAGGCCGTGAAGCCGCGACTCAAGCTGCGGCCATCCGCTCCGGCTCGTTCGTCAAATGTGCCTGATAGCCTTCGCCTGGCGCGCCCATCCGCGCTACGAACTGGTCCTGGCGGCCAATCGTGACGAGTTTCACCAGCGGCCGGCTGAGGCCGCGCAGTTCTGGCCGGAGGCGCCGCAGTTGCTGGCCGGCCGCGACCTGTCGCAGGGCGGGACCTGGTGCGGGGTCACGCGGGCAGGGCGCGTCGCGGCGGTCACCAACTACCGCGATCCCTCGCGGGCCGAGCCCGGCAAGCGCTCCCGCGGCCATCTGGTGCGCGACTACCTGCTGGGCAGCCGGGACGCCGAAACGGCCGCCGAAGCAATCGAGAAGGAAAAAGGCGCCTACTCCGAGTTCAACCTGCTGCTGGGCGACCCCGAAAGTCTCTGGTACGTCGGCAGCCGGGCGCTCGGTCCGCAGCGCATCACGCCGGGCGTACACGGCATCAGCAACGGCGCCTTCGACCTGGCCTGGCCGAAGGTGCGGCACGCACGCGCCGGCCTGGAGCAGCAGTTGCAGCAGGACCGACTCGAGCCCGCGGCGCTGTTCGAGGTGCTGGCCTCGCGCCGCATCGCACCGGACGGCGAGCTGCCCGACACCGGCGTCGGCCTGCAGCTGGAGCGCTTCCTGTCCGCGCCCTTCATCGTCAGCCCGGAGTACGGCACGCGTGCCAGCACCGTGCTGCTGATCGCCCGCAGTGGCGAGGTGCGCTTCGTCGAGCGGCGTTTCGGTCCGGACGGCACGCCCATCGGCGTCACCGACGAGCGGTTCATGCTCGAGGTTTAAGCGAGCACCTTCCGCAACCAGGCCGCGATGTCGCGGATCTCCTCCAGGCACACCTGGTGCTCCATCGGGTAGGCGTGCCACTCGACCGCATAGCCGTTCTGCTGCAACAGGTCGCGGCTGAGGCTGCCCAGCTGCAGCGGCAGCATGTAGTCGAACTCGCCGTGCGCCATGAAGATCGGCGTGCTGCGGTTGGCGGCGGAGGCCTCGGCCGCGAAGCGTTCGCGCAGCGGCAGGTAGCTGGACAGCACCATCAGCCCGGCGAGTTTCTCCGGGTAGCGCAGCCCGGTCTGCAGGGTGATGGCACCGCCCTGTGAGAAGCCCGCCAGCACGATGCGCGCGCTCGAGATGCCGCGCGCGTTCTCGCGCCGGATCAATGCCTCGATCTGGGCCTGCGATTCGCGGAGGCCGGCCTCGTCCTCGCGCAGGGCGCGGTCCAGCCCGAGGATGTCGTACCAGGCGCGCATGCGCATGCCGCCGTTGAGCGTCACCGGCCGGATCGGTGCATGCGGGAAGACGAAGCGCACCGCCATCGAATCCGGCAGCCGCAGCTCCGGCACGATGGGCACGAAGTCGTTGCCGTCGGCGCCGAGCCCGTGCAGCCAGATCACGCTGGCCCTGGCGGGGGACCCGGGTTCCAGTTCGACGCAGTCCAATTCACTGATCATCGGATGTCTCGTGTTTGATGGGCGGTCATTTCCGGAAATCGCACAACGATTATCCGGAATCCAGGGTCTTGAAAGGCACCGGATCCCCGCTTTCGCGGGGCTGACACAATCCATATCATGCAAAGGCACTGGACCCCGGCTTGCGCCGGGGTGACCGCCCTGACGGGCGGTCATTTGAGCACAGCGCGCGCCGCAGGCAAACTCCGCAAAAGGAAGAAAAGCCGTGAGCGCACAAACCGACATCGTCGATGCCTGGGCGCAACACCCGACGCCGCGCATGCTCGGCCATCCGATGTTTGACTCCTTGCGGCGCTGGACGGGCCGGAACCTGTCCGTGCCCGAGGTGCCGCTGGCGGCCACCCTCGCCGCACTCGATGCCGCCCGCGTCAGCGTCGCGCTGCTGTCCGCCTGGCACGGGCCGCAGGGTGCGCTGATTTCCAACGACGAGGTCGCCGGCTGGGTGAAACAGCATCCGGACCGCTTCGCGGGCATCGGCTCGGTGGACCTGGCCCGGCCCCTGGACGCCCTGCGCGAGCTGCGCCGCTGCGTGAAGCAGCTCGGCTTCAAGGGGCTGCGCCTGCTGCCCTGGCTGTGGAACCTGCCGCCGGACGACCGCCGCTACTACCCGCTGTACGCCGAGTGCTGCGAGCTGGGCATCCCGTTCTGCCTGCAGGTCGGCCACACCGGCCCGCTGTGCCCCTCCGAGCCGGGGCGCCCGATCCCGTATCTCGATCATGTCGCGCTGGAATTCCCTGAGCTGGTCATCGTCGGCGGGCACATCGGCTACCCGTGGACGCAGGAGATGATTGCGCTGGCAACCAAGTACCCCAATGTCCACATCGACACCTCGGCCTACAAGATCAGCCGCTACCCGCGCGAGCTGGTGGAGTATCTGCGCGGCCACGGCCGGCGTAAGGTCCTGTTCGGCAGCAATTATCCGATGCTGATGCCGGCCGAGTGCCTGCAGGGGCTGGACGAGCTGGCTCTGGATGACGAGACGCGCGGGCTGTTCCTGGCCGGCAATGCGCGCCGCGTGTTCCGGCTGGGCTGAAAGCCGCGCCAGCCGGCGCCGCAGCGGTTAGAATGCAGGCCGAACGGGCCCCGCGCCGGGGCCGCGAATCCGATGGTGCCGCCATGCCCTTGTTACGCCCGACCCTGGCCCTGATCCTGCTGCTGGCGCTGCTGGGCGGTTGCGGCAAGCGCGGCCCCCTCTACCTGCCGGGCGAGAAGAACCCGGAGGCCCGGACGGTGCCGCAGGAATCGCAGACCCAGGAACCGCCGACCGCACCCGGCGACTGAGCCCCCATGGACGTTTTCGAGTACCGCGACGGGCGGCTGTTCGCGGAGGGCGCGGACCTTGCGCGGCTGGCGGCGGAATACGGCACGCCCTGCTACGTCTATTCGCGCGCGGCCATCACTGACAACTACCTGGCGTACGACCGCGCGCTGGCCGGCGTGCCGCACCGGATCTGCTACGCGGTCAAGGCCAATTCCAACCTCGGCGTGCTGTCGGTGCTGGCCAGGCTCGGCGCCGGCTTCGACATCGTCTCCGGCGGCGAGCTGGCGCGCGTGCTGCGCGCCGGCGGCGACCCGCGCAAGGTGGTGTTCTCCGGCGTCGGCAAGCGCGAGGACGAGATGGCGGCGGCGCTGGCGGCGGGCATCGCTTGCTTCAACGTCGAGTCCGAGTCCGAGTTGCGGCGCCTGAGCGCCGTGGCCGTGCGCCTGGGCAAGACGGCGGCGGTGTCGCTGCGCGTCAACCCGGACGTGGACGCGCAGACGCACCCGTACATCGCCACCGGACTGCGCGACAACAAGTTCGGCATCGACATCGCGCGCGCCGAGGCCGCCTACCGCGAAGCGGCGCGGCTGCCGGGCCTCGAGATCGTGGGCGTGGACTGCCACATCGGCTCGCAGCTGACGCAGCTGGATCCCTACGTGGATGCGCTCAAGCGCCTGCTGGAACTGATCGACCGGCTGCAGGCGGCCGGCATCCGCCTGCGGCATCTGGACCTCGGCGGCGGGCTGGGCATCCGCTACCGCGAGGAGCGCCCGCCGCGGCCGGAGGACTACGCCGAAGCCGTGCTGCCGCAGCTCAAGGGCCGTGCGCTCGAGCTGTGGCTGGAACCGGGCCGCTCGATCGTCGGCAACGCCGGCGTGTTGCTGACGCGGGTGGAATACCTCAAGCACGCCCCGCACAAGAACTTCGCCATCGTGGACGCGGCGATGAACGACCTCATGCGCCCGGCGCTGTACAACGCCTGGCAGGAAATCCTGCCGGTCGTGCCGCGTGCGGACGAGCCGGCGCAGGTCTACGACGTGGTCGGCCCGGTGTGCGAGACCGGCGACTGGCTGGGCCGCGAGCGCGAACTCGCCGTCCGCGAGGGTGACCTGCTCGCCATCCGCAGCGCCGGCGCCTACGGCTTCGTCATGAGCTCCAACTACAACAGCCGCCCGCGCGCGGCCGAGGTGCTGGTGGACGGCGACCGCGCCCATCTCGTGCGGGCGCGCGAAACGCGGGACGACCTGTGGCGCGGCGAGTCTCTGGTTCCCTCCCCCTCGACGGGGGAGGGCTAGGGTGGGGGTGCGACAGTATTAACGACCCCGATAGATTTCTTTCCGATGGCCGAGTGAAAGGACCAGAACCACGAGCCGGTGGTCCTGGATCTCGCAGATGATGCGGTAATCACCAACCCGATAACGCCAGAGTCCCTGGCGGTCGCCTTGCAGCGCTTTCCCATGCAAGCGAGGGTCGGCACCGGCCGTCACCCGGTCTTTCAGGAAGGCAAGGATGCGCCGCTGGATCGCCCGATCCAGTTTTTCGAGTTGTCGAAATGCGGATTGCTTGAACTCAACGTCCCAGGCCAAGCCGCTTCTTCACTTCCCTGATGGTCAGCGTCGGTTCCTGTTTTTCGAGCGCCGCGAGGCCCAGCAGATAGTCCTCGCGGTCCTCCAGGAACTGACGGATCGCCTCCTTGGCGTAATAGCTCTTGGAGCGGCCGGTGACTTTCGCCAGCTTTGCCAGCCGCTTTTCCAATTCCGGTTCCAGTCGCACACCCAGCATGGGCATAAATCCGATGTTAAACAACGTAAACATGTTAAACACTTGGGCCGTAAAGCGCAACAAGCGCAGCCGACGGACCAGCACAATATTTGCTGCGCGTGTTCGTTCACGGGCTGGGGCGCGGCTTCGCCGGCGGCGTGTGCTACCAACCCGCACTGTCCCGCCGAATACTGGATTCCCGCCTGCGCGGGAATGACAATGTGCCCATGTCACAGCGCAACACCCTGATTCTGATCGACGGCTCGAGCTGGCTGTACCGCGCCTTCCACGCGCTGCCGCCGCTGACCGCGCCGGACGGCCAGCCGACCGGCGCGGTGTTCGGCATGGGCAACATGCTCAGGAAGCTCTTGCGCGAATATTCGCCGGAGCACATCGCGGTGGTGTTCGACCCGCGCGGCAAGACCTTCCGCCACGAGAAATACGCGGACTACAAGGCCAACCGCCCGCCGATTCCCGAAGACCTCGAATCGCAGTTCCCGCTGATCCGCGAGCTGATCGAGGGCCTCGGCCTGCCGGTGCTGCAGGTCGAGGGTGTCGAGGCCGACGACGTGATCGGCACGCTGGCCACGCAGGCGGCGGGGCAGGGCTGGCAGGCGCTGGTGGTGACCGGCGACAAGGACATGGCGCAGCTGGTGAACGAGCGGGTGCAGCTGCTCGACACCATGAAGGACCGCAGGCTCGGGCGCGAGGACGTGATCGAGAAATTCGGCGTGCCGCCGGAGCGGATCGTCGATTACCTGGCGCTGATGGGGGACGCGTCCGACAACATCCCCGGTGTGCCCAAGGTCGGTCCCAAGACCGCCGCCAAGTGGCTGCAGGAATACGGTTCGCTCGATGCGCTGGTGCAAAAAGCCGGCGATGTCGGCGGCAAGATCGGCGAGAACCTGCGCGCCAGCCTCGGCATCCTGCCGCTGTCGCGCGAGCTGGCCACCATCCGCTGCGACATCCCGCTGCCGGTCAAGCCGGCGGAGCTGAAGCCGCGGCCCGCGGACACGGAGAAGCTGCGCGCGCTGTACCAGCGGCTCGGTTTCCACCGCTGGCTGGCGGATGCCGGCCATGAGGCCGCGCCCGCCGCCGGTACGCAGCCGCACGCGCCGGCAACACCCGCAGGCCCGCGCACGGCGGCGAAATACCACTGCGTGCTGGACGAGGCCGCGCTCGGCGCGCTGCTCGAGCGGCTCGAGGCTGCGCCGCTGATCTGCCTCGACACCGAAACCGACGCGCTGGATTCGATGCAGGCTGGCCTCGTGGGCCTGTCCTTCGCAGTGCAGGCCGGCGAGGCCTGGTATGTGCCGGTGGCGCACGAATATCTGGGTGCGCCGGCGCAACTGCCGATGGAAAAGGTGCTATCGCGGCTGAAGCCGCTCCTGCAAGACGCCGGCAAGCCCAAGCTCGGCCAGCACATCAAGTACGACCTCAACGTGCTCGCGCGCCACGGCATCGAGGTCGCCGGCGTGCGCTACGACACCATGCTCGAGTCCTACGTGCTCAACAGCACCGCCACGCGCCACGACATGGATTCGCTGGCGGAGAAATACCTCGGTTACCAGACCATCAAGTTCGAGGACGTGGCCGGCAAGGGCAAGAACCAGATCAGCTTCAAGCAGGTGGACCTGGACAAGGCCACGCAATACGCGGCCGAGGACGCCGACATCACCCTGCGCCTGCACGAGATGCTGCTGCCGCTGCTCGGCGAGACGCCGTCACTGGTCAGGCTGCTCGAGGAGATCGAGATGCCGCTGGTGCCGGTGCTGGCGCGCATGGAGCAGAACGGCGTGCGGCTCGATACCGCGCTGCTGGCGAAGATCAGCCAGGAAATGGCGCAGCGCATGGCCGAGCTGGAGGAGCAGGCCTACAAGGCGGCCGGCACGCCGTTCAACCTGAACTCGCCGCCGCAGCTGCAGGAAATCCTGTACGAGAAGCTCAAGCTGCCGGTGCTGGGCAAGACGCCCAAGGGCCAGCCCTCGACCTCGGAGGACGTGCTCGAGCAGCTGGCCGCCGAGCACGTGCTGCCCAAGCTGATCCTCGAATACCGCGGGCTGGCCAAGCTGCGCTCGACCTACACCGAGAAGCTGCCGGAGCGGGTGAATCCGCAGACCGGGCGCGTGCACACCTCCTACCACCAGGCGGTGGCGGTGACCGGACGCCTGTCCTCCTCCGACCCCAACCTGCAGAACATCCCGGTGCGCACCGCGGAGGGCCGCCGCATCCGCCAGGCCTTCGTCGCCGATCCGGGCTGCGCGCTGCTGTCGGTGGACTACTCGCAGATCGAGCTGCGTCTGATGGCGCATCTGTCGGGCGATCCCGGCCTGGTGCGCGCCTTCGTCGAAGGCCGGGACATCCACCAGGCGACCGCGGCCGAGGTGTTCGGCCTGCCGCTGGAGCAGGTCAGCGGCGAGCAGCGTCGCGCCGCCAAGGCGATCAACTTCGGCCTGATCTACGGCATGTCGGCCTTCGGCCTGGCGCGCCAGCTCGACATCGGGCGCGAGGAGGCAGGCGCGTACATGAAAACCTTCTTCGAGCGCTACCCGGGCGTGAAGCGCTTCATGGACGACACCCGCCAGCTGGCGCGCGAGCAGGGTTATGTGGAAACGCTGTTCGGCCGGCGCCTGTACCTGCCGGACATCAACTCGCGCAACCAGGCCGTGCGCCAGTACGCCGAGCGCACCGCGATCAATGCGCCGCTGCAAGGCTCGGCGGCAGACCTGATCAAGAAGGCGATGGTGGAACTGCAGGCCTGGCTGTCGGCCGAGCATCCCGAACTGCGCATGATCATGCAGGTGCACGACGAGCTGGTGTTCGAGGGGCCGCAAGAGACGCTGCGCAAGGCTGCCCGGGCCATCGCCGAGCGCATGTGCACCGCCGCGCGCCTGGCGGTGCCGCTGCAGGCCGACTACGGCATCGGCCCGAACTGGGATGCCGCCCACGAAGGCACCGATTTTGTCCGGCTGCCCGGCTAACCAATTGAAATTAAACGATCGGAACTTTTTTGCGGGCGCCGGGTCATAGCCTGCGGACGCCGCAACAGCGTCCACTGGTCCGCCCCTCCTCCCTGGGCGGACGAGCCATCCGGTATCCCTAAACCGGAACAGGTTCCCCGGCGGGTCCCCCCCGACCCACCGGGGTCTTTTTTATGCGTGGCGCCTAGGGGACTCTGCGGGTTATAGCGGCTCGTCATTCCGGCACAAGCCGGAATCCAGCGACTTTCAAGGTCCAGGATCCCGGCTTGCGCCGGGGTGACGGAATGAATCAGAACTTTCTAAGCCGTTGTAAGCCCGAGCCATTCGAGCAGCCGGGCGCGCGCATCCTCCACGCCCTGGCCGTCGAGGGCGGAGAACAGCTGGGCACTGACCTGGGCGGGCAGCTGCGCGCGCACCGCGGCCAGCTGTTTCTGCGCTGCGCTGCGGCTGAGCTTGTCGGCCTTGCTCAGCAGGATGTGGCAGGGCAGGCCGATCGCGGCGCTCCAGTCCAGCATCTGCCGGTCGAAGTACGTCAGCGGATGGCGCGCATCCATCACCAGCAGGATGCCGCGCAGGCTGCGGCGCGCGCGCAGATAACCCTCGATCATGCCGGCCCACTGGCGCCTGACCTCGGGCGGCACCTGCGCAAAACCATAACCCGGCAGGTCGGCCAGGCGGCCGTGGGTGCCCAGGGCGAAGAAGTTGATCAGCTGCGTGCGTCCGGGCGTCTTGCTCACGCGCGCCAGCTGGCGGCGCTGGGTGAGGGCATTGAGCGCGCTGGACTTGCCGGCATTGGAACGGCCGGCGATCGCGACCTCGGGGCCGGACTCGGGCGGCCAGCCGCGCGCATCGGCGGCGCTGGTCAGGAATTCGGCCTGGGCGAGGGCGGTATGCATGGTTTTGCGGGCAGCGGCGGGGACGTTGCGAGCTGTTATACAATCTTCGTCCCCGAGATTCCTGTCCAACCCAAAGTTTTTTGCCCCTGCGGGCAGCGGGAGAACACGTCATATGAAACGCGCGTTTCTGGTTCTGCTTGCGTCCGGTTGGCTGGCCAGTGCCCAGGCCTCGGCCGTCGGCCAAGGCGATGCCAAGGCCGGTGAGACCAAGGCCGCCCCCTGTGCCGCCTGCCACGGCCCGGCCGGCAACAGCTTCAATCCGCTGTGGCCGAAGCTGGCCGGGCAGGGCGCGCCGTACACGGTGAAGCAGCTGCAGAAGTTCAAGAGCGGCGAGCGCATGAATCCGATCATGGCGGCGCAGGCGGCGAACCTGTCGGAGCAGGACATGCTCGACATCGCCGCCTACTACGCGCAGCAGAAGCCGAGCCTGGGCGCAGCCCTGCCCGAGCTCGCCGCCCAGGGCGAGAAGCTTTACCGCGGCGGCAATGCCGAGAGTGGCGTGCCCGCCTGCCTGGGCTGCCATGGCCCGAGGGGCGAGGGCGTCGCGGCCTCCGCCTACCCGCGCATCGGCGGCCAGCAGCCCGGCTATACCGAGGCGCAGCTGCGCGCTTACCGCGACGGCAGCCGCAAGGCGCCGATGATGAGTATCATCACGGCCAAGATGACCGACGAGGAGATCCGCGCGGTCTCGTCCTACCTCGCTGGCCTGCACTGATTCCGCTGGAGAGCGTCATGCGTCGTAGCTTCCTGTGGCTCCTGCTCGCGCTACTGCCGATCACCGCCTGCAGCGCGGAGCAGTCTTCGGCGCCTTCCGCCGCCGGGGCGTCGGCCACGCAGGGCGGCAATCCGCCCGTGCAACTGGCGGCCAATACGCCGCCGCCGGCCGCCGCGGGCGAGCGCTACGTCGTGCTGCCGAACCCGCAGCCGACCCAGACGCCGGGCAAGATCGAGGTGGTCGAGATCTTCCTCTACACCTGCCCGCACTGCTATGCCTTCGAGCCGCACGTGAACGCCTGGAAGCAGAAGCTGCCGGCGGACGTGGCCTTCGTGCGCGTGCCCGCCACCTTCGGCCCGACCGGCCCGCTGCTGGCGCGCACCTATTACGCCGCCGAGGCGCTCGGCGTACTCGACAAGATGCACCCCGTCATCTTCGACGCCATCCACAAACAGCGCCGCGCGCTCAACAACGAAGAAGACGTGCTCAAGCTGTTTGCCGAGCAGGACGTGGATCCCGGCGTGATGCGCGCCACCCTGCACAGCTTCGCGGTGGACAGCAAGTTTCGCCGCGCGCAGCAGCTCGAGGTCGGCTACGGCGTGACCGGCGTGCCGGCCATGGCCGTCAACGGCAAGTACGGGATCAGCATCGCCCGGCTCGGCCCCGAGGGCATGCTCAAGGTGGCCGACGAGCTCATCGCCAGGGAACGGGCGGCCGCGCGCTGAACGCCGGGCCGCCAGCATTGGCCGCATGATCGTCCCCGTCCTGCTGGCCGGCGGTTCTGGCACGCGGCTGTGGCCGCTGTCGCGCGAGCTGCATCCCAAGCAGTTTCTCAACCTGGCCGGCGAGCAGTCGTTGCTGGAGCAAACCTTCCTGCGCCTGCGCGAAATCCCGCAAGCCGATACGCCGCTGGTGGTGGCGCGCGAGGAGCACCGCTTCCTGGTCGCGGAACAGGCGCGCCGCGCCGGCTGCACGCCGGCCATCCTGCTCGAGCCGGCGCCACGCAACACCGCCCCCGCCATCGCACTGGCGGCGCTCCAGGCCGCCCGGCACCGGGGCGGCGATGCCCTGCTGCTAGTGCTGCCCTCCGATCACGTGATCCTGGACGTGGGCGCGTTCGCGCGCGCCGTCGCCGCCGCGGTGCCCGCGGCCGCCGATGGCAAGTTCGCTACCTTCGGCATCGTGCCGAAGCTGCCGGAGACCGGCTATGGCTACATCAAGGCCGGCGGCGAGATCGCGCCCGGGGTGCGCGCGCTGGAACGCTTCGTCGAGAAGCCCGACCGCGACACCGCCGAGCGTTACCTGGCGGAGGGCGGCTACTATTGGAACAGCGGCATGTTCCTGTTCCGCGCCGACGCCTACCTCGCCGAGCTGGAGCGCCATGCCGCGGACATCGCCGCCGCCGCGCGCGCCGCCCATGCGGGGCTGCGCGCGGACGGCGACTTCCTGCGCGTCGAGGCCGAGGCCTTCCGCGCCTGCCGCAGCGACTCGATCGATTACGCCGTGATGGAGAAGACCCACGACGCAGTGGTGGTGCCGATGCAGGCCGGCTGGAGCGACCTGGGCAGCTGGAGCGCGGTGGCGGAGATCGGTGCGTGCGACGCGCAGGGCAACGTGCTGCAGGGTGACGTGCTGGCCGAGGATATCGCCGGCTGCTTCATCCGCAGCGACGGACGGCTGGTGGCCGCACTGGGCCTGCGCGACCAGGTGGTGGTCGAGACCCGCGACGCGGTGCTGGTGGCCGACAAGTCGCGCGTGCAGGACGTCAGGAAGATCGTGCAGCGACTGGAGGCGGCCCGGCGCAGCGAAGCGCGCGAGCATCGCCGCGTGTACCGGCCCTGGGGGTCCTACGAGGACCTCGCGGTCGGGCCGCGCTTCCGCGTCAAGCACATCGTGGTCAAACCGGGCGCGCGCTTGTCGCTGCAGATGCACCATCATCGCGCCGAGCACTGGGTGGTGGTCAGCGGCACGGCGAAAGTCACCTGCGGCGCGCGCGAGTTCATGCTGAGCGAGGACCAGTCCACCTATATCCCGATCGGCGAGAAGCACCGGCTGGAGAATCCCGGCAAGCTGCCGCTGGAGCTGATCGAGGTGCAAACCGGATCCTACGTCGGCGAGGACGACATCGTCCGCTTCGAGGACGCCTACGGCCGCACGTCGAAGTGAAACGGCCTGGTCATGCAGGCGCGCGCCCTGCGCGCGACTGCACCACTCGAGACAGCGCGCCGGTCGCCTGCAGGGCAGGCTCCTACAACAGAGCAGGGGCGCGAGCGGATCCGTGACGATACGCACTGACAATGGGTAAACATTATTCCTTCTTCAAGGCCTATGACGTGCGCGGGCGCGTGCCGGAGGAACTCAACCCGGACATTGCCTGGCGCATCGCCCGCGCCTACGCCGAGTTCATCCAGCCGGACAGCGTGGTGCTGGGCCGCGACATGCGCCTGTCCAGCGCGGCGCTGTGCGACGCGCTGGCGCAGGGCCTTGCCGAGGCCGGCGTCAACGTCATCGACATCGGCCTGTGCGGCACCGAGGAGGTGTATTTCGCCACCTTCGACCGCGGCGCCGGCGGCGGCATCATGGTCACCGCCAGCCACAACCCGGCCAACTACAACGGCCTCAAGTTCGTGCGCGAGGGCGCGCGCCCGCTCAGCAGCGACAGCGGGCTCACCGAGATCGAGACGCTCGCCGCCACCCGCGACTTTCCGCGCCAGCCCGCGCGCGGGCGGCGCACGCAGGCCGATACGCGCCCCGACTACGTGCGCTGGCTGCTCGGGCAGGTGGATGTCGCCGTGCTCAAGCCGCTGCGCATCGTGGTGGACGCCGGCAACGGCTGCGCCGGCCTGGTGGTGGACGCGCTGGAAGCCAGGCTGCCGTTCGAGTTCGTCAAGCTCCATCACCAGCCCGACGGAACCTTTCCCAACGGCGTGCCCAATCCGCTCCTGCCGCAGAATCGTGCCGCCACCGCGCGTGCGGTGACCGAACACTGCGCGGATTTCGGCATCGCCTGGGACGGGGATTTCGACCGCTGTTTCCTGTTCGACGAGCAGGGCCGGTTCATCGAGGGCTATTACATCGTCGGGCTGATCGCGCAGGCGCTGCTCGCCGCGCATCCCGGCGAGAAAATCGTCCACGACCCGCGGCTGGTCTGGAACACGGTGGACGTGGTGCAGGCGGCTGGCGGCGTGCCGGTGCAGACCAAGGCCGGGCATGCCTTCATCAAGGAGCGCATGCGGGCGGAGAACGCCATCTACGGCGGCGAGATGAGCGCGCACCATTACTTCCGCGACTTCGCCTACTGCGACAACGGCACGCTGCCCTGGCTGCTGGTGGCGCAACTGCTATCCGTGAGCGGGTGCCGGCTGTCGGAGCTGGTCGAGGACCGCATCCGGCGTTTTCCGGCCAGCGGCGAGATCAACCGCGAGATCGCCGACCCCGACGCGGCGCTCGCCGCCGCCGAGGCGCGCTATGCGCCGTCGGCAAAATCCGTCGAGCACGTGGACGGCCTGTCCGTGGACTGCGGCGACTGGCGCTTCAACCTGCGCAAGTCCAACACCGAGCCGGTGGTACGGCTCAACGTCGAGGCGCGCGGCGACGCCGCGCTGATGCAGGCAAAGACCCGGGAGCTGCTCGGGTTGCTGGCCTCGCTCGGCGCAAAGGAAGCGCTCTGAATCTTCGCCCGTCATTCCGGCGAAAGCCGGAATCCAGCGCCGTGCGCGTCGAGACACTGGACCCCGGCCTGCGCCGGGGTGAAATCGATCGCGGGCGTTTTAGCTCAAATAGCCGCCGTCCGCGGTGATGCAGCTGCCGGTGATGTAGCTCGCGGCATCCGAGGCCAGGAACAGGATCGCCGGCGCGATCTCGTCGGGCTGCGCGTAGCGGTTCATCGGGATCAGCGGCAGGAAGCTCTTGAGGATCTGCTCGTTCCTGGTCAGCGCCGAGGCGAACTTGGTGTCGGTCAGGCCCGGCAGCACGGCGTTGACGCGGATCTTGTGCGGCGCGCATTCCTTGGCGAAGGCCTGGGTCATGTTGATGATCGCGGCCTTGGTCACGGAATAGATGCCCTGGCCCAGGCCCGGGCGCACGCCGTTGATCGAGGCGGTGTTGACGATCGCGCCGCCGCCCTGCTTTTTCATCAGCTGGCCGACCTTCTGGCTCATGTAGAAGAAGCCGCGGATGTTGACGTCGATGGTCTTCTGCATCGCCTCCAGGGGCGTGTCGAGGATGTGGCCGAAGTAGGGGTTGGCGGCGGCGTTGTTGACCAGGATGTCCACGCGGCCGAACTGCTTCGCCACCTCGTCAATGAAGGCATCGATCGCAGCGGGTTCGCCGACGTGGCAGGCCATGGCCACCGCCTTGCCGCCGTCCCGGTTGATCGCCTCGGCCACCGCGCCGCTGCCGTCGAGCTTGCGGCTGGAGCAGATCACCTGTGCGCCGTAGGCGGCCAGCAGTTTCGCGGTGGACTCGCCGATGCCGCGCGAGGCGCCGCTGACCATGGCGACCTTGCCGGTGAGATCGAAGATATCTTTCTTCATGTGAAGCCCCGTTTGTCAGGTAGTTACAGATCGGATTTTGCGATCACGCCCTCGCACACCTGCGAGAGATAGGTCACGAACTGGCCGAACATGGCGAAGCGCTGGTCGGACACCTGCTTGTGGTAGTAGCGGTAGTAGATCTGCTGCGCGATCACGCCGAGCCGGAACAGCCCGAACACATAGTAGAAATCCATCCTGCCGATCGGGATGCCGGACTTCTGTGCGTAGCGCTCGATGAGCTCCTGGCGCGTCGGCATGCCGGGCAGGTTCGTCGGCCCCATGCGCGACAGCTGCAGCGGCGGCGGGTCGTTCTTTTCCACCCAGTAGGCCAGCGAGCAGCCGAGGTCCATGAGCGGATCGCCCAGCGTGGCCATCTCCCAGTCCAGCACGCCGATCACCTTGAGCGGGTCGTGTTTGTCCAGCACCACGTTGTCGAACTTGTAATCGTTGTGGATGATCGCCACGTGCCCGGAATCGCCCGGCTGCTTGTCGTGCAGCCACTGCATCAGTTTCTCGCAGCCCGGCACGTCCGGCGTCTTGGCCTTGACGAAGCGCTCGCTCCAGCCCTTCACCTGGCGCGCGACATAGCCCTGCGGCTTGCCGAAGTCGGCCAGCCCGGCCTTCACGTAGTCCACCTGGTGCAGCAGCAGCTGCGCGTCGAGCACGTTCTCGCACAGGCGGCGCGCCTGCTCGGGCGTGAGCGTCATGTCCTTGGGCAGGTCTTTGCGCAGGATCACGCCATGGAAGCGCTGCATCAGGTAGAACTTGGCGCCGATGACGGATTCGTCCTCGCAGAAGGCGTAGGGCTTCGGCGCATACGGATACACGCCGTGCAGGTGCGACAGCACGCGGTACTCGCGGCCCATGTCGTGCGCGGTGGCGGCCTTGGTGCCGGGCGGCGGGCGGCGCAGCACCATCTCGGTGTCGCCCACCGTGATCAGGTAGGTGAGGTTCGAATGCCCGCCCGGGAACTGCGCGACCGAGATCGGGCCCTTCAGCTCGGGCAGCGTGTCGCGGACATAGGCCTCGATACGTGCGGCGTCGAGCTCCTCGCCGGCGCGGGCCTGTGTTGCGCTGTCTTCAGTGACCATGTGCTCTCCATCCGATCAAGAACCATAGAACAGGATTAACAGGATGTTTCAGGATGACCAGGATGTATTCTTTATTTGGAACAAGAAAGCTCTAGTCCTGTTTATCCTGTCAAATCACGATCATCCTGTTCTGTTCTTTTCCAGCATTCTTTCCATCATGTCGATTACGGACTCGGCATAGCGCTCCACGTCCACGCCGCGCGCGCGGTACTTGCCGCGCTTGAGATACCAGTCCTGCAGCAGCGCCTTGAGCAGGCTCGCCGCCAGCTGCGCGTCGCAGGCGCGGAACTCGCCGGCCTGCTGGCCCGCCTCGATGATGCGCTGGAACAGGGCCTCGACTTCCTGCTCCGACGCGACCGCGCGCTGGCGCTCCTCGGCGCCCAGGTGCCTGGCTTCCATGTAGGAGAAGTAGAACCAGGCGCGCAGCGTCTCGCTCAGGAACAGGTGCGTGCGGATCGCGGCGCGCAGCCGCTCGCGCGGCGCGGCGATGTCCTGCAGGGCCTCTTCCAGCACGCGCTGCGACAGCCTTCGGCCGTGCTGCTGGATCAGCGCGGCCAGCTCCTCCTTGCTGCGAATATACGCGTACAGCCCGCCCATCGACAGCCCGCTGCGCGCCGACAGCTCGCGCAGGCTCATGGCGGCAAAGCCCTTCTGGTTGGCCAGCGCCAGCGTCGCGTCGAGGATCCTGGTCAGGTTCTGTACCGCCACGGCCTCGCCCTGCACGCGCATGCGCCCGGCGGCCTCGCGGAACATCTCGCGGCAGATGCCCTGCAGCGACAGCGCGGTGTGGCGCTTGAAGTCGCGCAGGGTGAGGGCGGCGGCCATGCTGCGTGCGCCTCAGCGGTGCGTGATCAGCGCGGGATCGCCCGCGAGCCGCAGATGCGTGATGTTGTTGAAGCCGAGCAGGTAGGTGCCGCTGCGGCGGAAGCCCAGCTCGGTGATCGAGGCGTTGTAGATGCCCCAGTTGAGCTTGAGCGTGTCGCGCGGCGCCAGTGACAGCGCCAGCGCGACGCCGGCGGCGATCACGCCGCCGGAGGTGAATACCGCCACCTGCGCGTCCTTGCCGTGGGCGGCGTTGATGCGTTCCAGTCCCTCGCGCACGCGCGCCTCGAAGGCGGTCCACGGCTCCAGCTCGCCGCGCTCGGGCGGCGCGCCCTGCAGCCACAGCCCGGTGACCGCCATGAAGGCCTGCTGGAACAGCTTGCGGCTCTTGAACAGCTGCGCCGCGTTCGCCGCCAGCTCGGCATCCTCGCGCAGCACCCGCGGCAGGTAGGCCCGGAACAGGCCGTCGGCATCGTATTCGTTGAAGGCCGCATCCACCTGCAGCGGCGGCAGTTCCCCGCCCAGCTCGCGCCGCGCATGCTCGGCGGTATCCTGCTGGCGCGCCAGACTGCCGCTGTACATCGCGTCGAAACGTGCACCGAGCATCTGCAAGTGCTGACCCAGCAGCCGGGACTGGCGCCGGCCCAGCTCCGACAGCCGGTCGTAGTCGTGCGTGCCGAAGCTGGCCTGGCCGTGGCGTAGCAGCAGGATATGTGCCATGATTCACTTTATTCAAACTAGCGCAAGATGCTAATACGAAAGGATTTTATTAGTCAATATCGAGCGAGCGCTCGTTTGATTAATGACACGGGCTGTGCTAAAAAGTCGAGCCGAATCAGGGGGCGCACATGAAGCGAGACTTTCCCGATAAACGGGTGCTGATCACCGGCGGCGCCAGCGGCCTTGGCCGCGCCCTGGCGCTGCGCTTCGCGCGCGAAGGCTGGCGCGTGGGCATCGCCGACCTCAACGAGGCGCGCATGCAGGAGACCCTGGCCGCGGTGCAGCAGGCCGGCGGCAGCGGCTTTGCCCAGCGCTGCGACGTCAGCCGTGTGGAGGATTTCACCGCGCTCGCCGACCGCGTGCGCCAGGAATGGGGCGGGCTGGACGTGCTGGTCAACAACGCCGGCATCGCCAGCGGCGGCAGCGTGGCGGAGTCGCGTTACGAGGACTGGGCGCGCCAGCTCGACATCAACCTGATGGGCGTGGTGCGCGGCTGCAAGACCTTCGTGCCGATGCTGCTGGCGGGCAAGCGCGGCCACGTGGTCGACATCGCGTCCTTCGCCGGCATCGCCTGTCCGCCCAACATGGCCAGTTACAACGTGGCCAAGGCCGGCGTGATCGCGCTGTCCGAGAGCCTGCGCGCGGAAGTCATCGACGAGGGCGTGGACGTCAGCGTCGCCTGCCCCTCGTTCTTCAAAACCAACCTCACGGAATCCTTCCAGAACCCGGCCGACGACTGGATGAAGCAGTTCACCGAGGTGGTGATGGCGCGCGCGAAGGTGACCGCCGAGGACGTGGCCGACGACATCTACCGCGCGGTGCACGAGGGCCGCTTCATGGTCATCACCCACGACGACGCGCGCATGCAGTGGCGCCTCAAGCGCGCCGCGCCGGAGGTTTTCTATAAACTGGTGCGCGACAAGCTGAAGCAGCGCATGGCGATGCTCAAGGCGGCGCAGAAATAACTTCCGTCATCCCCGCGTAGCCGGGGATCCACACCCGGCCCCTCCCCCGCTTGCGGGTGAGGGCAAGGGAGGGGAACGGGATTCCCGCGTGCGCGGGAATGCAAACATCAGGGGATACCGATGAACAACTGGATGATCTACGGCGCCAACGGTTACACCGGCGAGCTGATCGCGCGTGAGGCCGCCCGGCGCGGCCTCAATCCGGTGCTGGCCGGGCGCAGCGCGGACAAGATCGCGCCGCTGGCGCATGAACTGGGCCTGGAATCGCGCGTATTCGGGCTGGACGATCCGGCCGTCGTCGTCGAGCAGCTGCGCGGCATCGGCCTGGTGCTGCACTGCGCCGGGCCGTTCTCCGCCACCGCCGCGCCGATGATGGACGCCTGCCTGAAGGCGAAGGCGCACTACCTCGACATCACCGGCGAGATTGCGGTGTTCGAGCTGGCGCAGTCCAAGCACGCCGCGGCGCAGCAGGCCGGCGTGGTGCTCTGCCCGGGCGTCGGCTTCGACGTGATTCCCACCGACTGCGTCGCCGCGGCGCTGAAGAAGGCGCTACCCGACGCCACCCACCTGGCGCTGGGTTTCGACTCGCGCTCGGGTTTCTCGCCCGGCACCGCCAAGACCTCGGTCGAGGGCCTGGCCCAGGGCGGCAAGATCCGCCAGGACGGCAGGATCATTTCCACGCCGCTGGCCTACAAGGTGCGCAAGATCGATTTTGGCGACGGCGAGAAGCTCGCGATGACCATCCCCTGGGGCGATGTCTCCACCGCCTATCACTCGACCGGTATCCCCAACATCGAGGTCTATATCCCCGGCTCGCCGGCCATGATCGCGAACGCCAAGCGCGCCAATTACTTCCGCTGGCTGCTGGGCCTGGGTTTCGTACAGAACCTGATCAAGGCGCGCATCGAGAAAACCGTCAAAGGCCCGAGCGAGCAGCTGCGCGCCAAGCTGCCGACCTACGTCTGGGGCGAAGCGACCAATGCCAAGGGCGAGAAGAAAACCGCCCGCATCCGTACCGCCAATGGCTATAGCCTGACGGTGACCGGCTCGCTGGCGGTGGTGGAGCACCTGCTCCGGAACAACCCGCCCGGCGGCGCCTACACGCCCTCGAAGCTGGTCGGCCCCGACCTCGTCACCCTGCTGCCGGAGTCCGGCCCGCTGACGATCGAGTGATTCCTGCTTGTTGATCCCCTCCCCCTTGATGGGGGAGGGAAGGGTGGGGGCGATGGCCTCGGCCGCTACTCTTGCCCGCGCTTGCCAAGCTCGGTCAGCAACGGGGGCGGGCGCCAAGTGAGCACAGTCACTTTACGGCTGGGGTACATACGGCCTGTGAAATTTTACTCTGACCCCGGTTTTCCTCACTGTTGAGTATCTCGTGCACTGCCTGAAGTGTTGAGCGCGTTACCTTCATAGACGCCATGGCTCGATCATTTAACTCCTGCTCGCGCCAAATGATCGTTTGTGATTCCCACGCAAGAAACTCAGCGACGTCAAGACAACGAAGACAGACGTTGGCGAGGCCAGAAAACGCGATGGACCACGACTGCGGATAGAAATGAATGAAGCCGTTCCGGAGCTCATTAAGCTTCTTCATGCAGTAGTCATGGGATTCAGTCGCGGCGAAGCTCTTGCTGCCGACATAGCAACATACGTCTTGGCTTTTCACCTTCTCATACAGATTTAGAAAGTAGTCCATCTTCGGGTCAGGGTAAGCAGTGCCGGCTTCATGAGCCTTTAGCCATTTGGCGGTAATTTCCTCTTTCATCACCAAAAGACCGTTGCCGTGTTCGAGCGCCAAGGCCATGAACCCTTGCACCGAGCAGTGCACGGCGATTACGAGCCACTTCCACTGACGTTCGTCGGAGGTAACCCGGCCGGCGTACTCCTGCGCCGCTTCAAGGGACGACACTGCATCAACCCAATGATTCGTGTGCAGGTGCGTTATCGGCTCATCCATGTGAGAGCTAACTCAATTTGGGCAGCGCCATATAGCACCTACAAGTGGATATTTGCATATACATCTATATACCTCCCGCCTGTATATATGCAGGTAGATATCACGGCAACCTAATGGCTGCCGCGCGTGCGCGTGCGCCCGTGCTCGGCGTTCTCTTCGATGAACTCGATGATCTCGGCGGCGATGTCCTTGCCGGAGGCCTTCTCGATGCCCTCCAGGCCCGGTGAGGAATTCACTTCCATCACCACCGGCCCGCGGTTGGAGCGCAAGAGGTCCACGCCGGCGACGTTCAGGCCCATGATCCGGGCCGCGCGCAGCGCGGTGCTGCGTTCCTCCGGCGTGATGCGGATCGCCTCCGCGCTGCCGCCGCGGTGCAGGTTGGAGCGGAATTCGCCCTCCTTGGCCTGCCGCTTCATCGCCGCGACCACGCGATCGCCGATCACGAAGCAGCGGATGTCGGCGCCGCCGGCCTCCTGGATGAACTCCTGCACCAGGAAGTGCGCGTCCAGTCCACGGAAGGCATCGCACACACTCTCCGCCGCCTTGCGCGTCTCGGCCAGCACCACGCCCTTGCCCTGCGTGCCTTCGATCAGCTTGATCACCATCGGCGCCTGGCCGACCAGGTTGAGCAGGTCCTGGGTGTCGTCCGGGCTGTGCGCGAAGCCGGTCACCGGCAGGCCCACGCCCTTGCGTGACAGCAGCTGCAGCGTGCGCAGCTTGTCGCGCGAGCGCGCGATGGCGACGGATTCGTTGAGCGGGTATACGCCCATCATCTCGAACTGGCGCAGTACGGCGGTGCCGTAGAAGGTGATCGAGGCGCCGATGCGCGGGATCACGGCGTCGTAGCCGGCCAGCTCCTGGCCGCGGTAATGCACCTCGGGATTGTGCGCCTCGATGTTCATGTAGCAGCGCAGCGGGTCCACCACGCGCACGTCGTGGTTGCGCTGCAGCGCCGCCTCGACCAGCCGGCGGGTGGAGTAGAGGGCCTTGTTGCGCGACAGGATCAGCAGTTTCATGGCGGGTTCAGGGCTTGCGGATGCGATAGCTGCGTTTGCCGAAAACATAGGAGGCGTCTGGATCCACGCACAGGCGGCCGTTGAGTGCGGTACGCCCCACCAGCATGCGGAACAGCATGCTGTCGCGCTGCGTGAGCGTGACCTCGATCGGCCAGTGATCGTCGCCGAGATACAGGTCGGTCCGGATCACCAGTCGGCGCTCGCGCTTGCCGCCGGAGTCCGACACCCAGCGCTCGTCGATTACCTCGGTTTCGCACCAGACCTCGCGCGCCTCCGAGCGCTGCACCGGGTGCATGCCGAAGCGCACGTGCTTGGCGCCGCGGTGGGTGAAGGGCTCGATGGCGAAGGCGTGCAGCGCGGAGGTGCGTGCCCCGGTGTCGATCTTGGCCTTGATGCGCGCGATGCCCAGTTCCGGCAGCCCGACCCATTCGCGCCAGCCGATGATCTGCCGCCCGTCGTCGCTGATGTGCGGGATCATGCGACCGTCACCACCTTCATGGTGTTGGTCCCGCCGGGCACGCCGGCGTCGCCGTGGGTCAGGATCACGCGGTCGCCGGTTTTGATGAGACCGCGCCGCTGCAGGCAGGCGAGCGCATCGGCCGGGCTGGGCACCGCCTCGGTCATGCTCTCGTCGAAGCCGACCGGATAGACGCCGCGGCACAGCGCCATGCGCCGGCGCGTGCGCTCGTGGCGTGTGAGGGCATAGATCGGGATGTCGCTGATCTGGCGCGACATCCACAGCGCGGTGCTGCCGGATTCGGTCAGCGCCACGATGGCGCTGGCGTGCATGTGCCGCGCGGTGTACATCGCGGCCATGGCGATACCTTCGTCGGTACGCGCGAAATGGGTTTCCATCAGCTCGCGCGAGCGCTCGGCGCTGCGCTGGCGCTCGGCGCCGAGGCAGACGCGCGCCATCGCCTCCACCGCCTTGACCGGGTAGGCGCCCACAGCGGACTCGGCCGACAGCATCACCGCGTCGGTACCGTCCATCACCGCATTGGCCACGTCCAGCACCTCGGCCCGGGTCGGGATCGGGTTGTGGATCATGGACTCCATCATCTGCGTGGCGGTGATCACGAGGCGGTTCAGCTCGCGCGCGGTGGAGATGATGCGCTTCTGCACGCCCGGCAGCTCGGCGTCACCGATCTCCACGCCCAGGTCGCCGCGCGCGACCATCACCGCGTCGGCGGCGCGCACGATGTCGTCCAGGTTCTGCAACGCCTCGGCGCGCTCGATCTTGGCCAGCACCCAGCCCTGGCCGCCGGCGGCGCGCAGCAGCGCGCGCGCCTGCTCGATGTCGGCCGCCGCGCGCGGGAAGGAGACGGCCAGGTAATCCACGTCGAGCTCGGCGGCGGTGCGGATGTCGGCGCGGTCCTTGTCGGTCAGCGCCGGCGCGGACAGCCCGCCGCCGAGGCGGTT
>DATLYR010000152.1 GCA_035574475.1 Nevskiales bacterium
GCCGAGGCGGAGCTGGAAGGCGAGTCGCGCGCCGTCGCCATGCGCCTCGCAAAACTGAACCGGCCCGCCTATGCCGCCACCAAGCATCGCGTGCGTACGCCGGTATTGCAGGCGGTGCGTGCCGGCCTCGAGGCGGACCACAAGCAGATCCGCCTGTTCATGCTGCCGCAGTAGCGGCCGGCGCGGCACGGTGCCGGCGCCGGCCGCCCGCGTGCTCAGTGGCAGGGCTTCTTGATGCTACGGCGCAGCAGCCAGTAGTTCATCGGCCAGGCCGCGGCGAAGCCGGCCGCCATCGCGGCGATGAAGCCAGTCCAGAACACCGGCACGAAGATCGAGCCCGCGGTCACGCCGCCGACGTGGTAGTCGGTGAAGTTCATGGCGAGTTCCATCACCGCGATGGACAGCGTCTCGCCCAGCCAGAGGGTCTTGAACGCCTGCCACGGCCGCAGGCCCTGGCGGATCAGCGGCAGCAAACCGAGCGAGTAACCGCTGATGAAGGCCAGCCCGGTCGCGAAGGCCATCGTGAACCAGGGGCTCCAGCCGAGTGTCACACCGATGGCCAGGCCGATCCACTCGCCGATCGCGCAGCCGGTCAGACAGTGCAGGGTGGACGCGGTGGCCAGGCCGGCCAGGCTTGCGCCGGGGCTGTGATGGGTATGCATGCGAGTACCTCCGTCATTGGCCCGGGATCGGGCGCCGATACAGGATCAGGCTTCCCATGATAGGAAGGTCAACAGGCGGGTGCGGCTTGACCTTCCCACCGTGGTAAGGTGCAGGCTGACACCTGCCATTCCACAGGGTGCGCCATGCCGAGCGAGCAGAGCGGATTGATGGGCGGGACGGGCAAGGCTGCCGGCGACTTCAACATCGGCCAGGCCGCGGTCGCCTCCGGCGTGTCGGCCAAGATGATCCGCCACTACGAGTCACTGGGGCTGATCCGCAAGCCGCGCCGCACGCTGGCGAACTACCGGGTCTATACCGAAGCCGACCTGCACATGCTGCGCTTCATCCGCCGCGCCCGCGACCTCGGCTTCTCGATGCGCGAGATCAAGGACCTGCTCGGTCTGTGGCAGAACAAGCGCCGCGAGAGCGCGCAGGTCAGGCGCCTGGCCAGCGCCCATGTCGAGGCGCTGGATCGCAAGATCGAGGAAATGAAAGCCATGCGCGATGCGCTGCAGGACCTGGTGCGCCGCTGTCATGGCGATCGGCGACCGGAGTGTCCCATCCTCGACGACCTGGGCGGGGCCGCGCATGGGCATTAGCCGCCGGCGTTTCGTGCAGGGCCTGGCGCTGGGCGGCGTCGCCGCCGGCTTTGGCCTGTCCCGCGCCGGCTGGGGGAAGGGCTATCCGGACGGGCCGCAGACGCTGCGCGGCAGCGAATTCGACCTGACGATTGGCGAGACGACGGTCAACTACACCGGTCGGCCGCGCATCGCCACCACGATCAACGGCACGCTGCCCGGGCCCACGCTGCGCTGGCGCGAGGGCGATACCGTCACGTTGCGCGTGCACAACCGCTTGGCGCAGACCAGCTCCATCCACTGGCACGGCATCCTGCTGCCCGCGAACATGGACGGCGTGCCGGGGCTCTCGTTCCGCGGCATTCCGCCGGGCGGGACCTACAGCTACCAGTTCAGGCTCCGGCAGAGCGGCACCTACTGGTACCACAGCCACTCGATGCTGCAGGAGCAGACCGGCCTGTACGCGCCGCTGATCGTCGAGCCGCGCGAGCCCGAGCCCTTCCGCTACGACCGCGACTACGTGGTGATGCTGTCCGACTGGACCGACGAGGATCCGCACCGCGTCTTCGCCAAGCTCAAGAAGATGCCGGAGTACTACAACTTCAACCAGCAGACGCTGGGCGACCTGCTGCGCGACATCCGCGGCGAGGGCTTCCGCCCGGCACTGGCCGAGCGCCTGATGTGGGGCCAGATGCGCATGAAGCCCACCGACATCGCGGACGTCTCGGGCTATACCTACACCTATCTGATGAACGGCGTGACGCCGGCCGGCAACTGGACGGGGCTGTTCCGGCCCGGCGAGAAGATCCGTCTGCGCTTCATCAACGGCGCGGCCATGAGTTTCTTCGACGTGCGCATCCCCGGGCTGAAGATGACGGTGGTGGCGGCGGACGGGCAGAACGTGCACCCGGTGACGGTGGACGAGTTCCGCATCGGCGTGGCCGAGACCTACGACGTGATCGTCGAGCCGGACGCCGATGCCGCGTACACGATCTTCGCCCAGGCCCAGGACCGCAGCGGCTACGCGCGCGGCACGCTGGCGCCGCGCGCCGGCATGAGCGCGGCGGTGCCGGCGCCGGATCCGCGCGTGCTGCTGACCATGGCCGACATGGGTCACGGCGGAATGGAACATGGCGGCATGGATCACGCTGCCATGGGCCACGGCGCGCACGGCGGCCTCACGCATCCCGCCAGCGAGACCGGCAACCCGATGGTGGACATGCAGACCATGATGCCGGCGCCGAAGCTGGATGACCCCGGCATCGGCCTGCGCGACAACGGCCGCCGCGTGCTCACCTACGCCGACCTCAAGAGCCTGTTCGACGATCCGGACGGCCGCACGCCGGGCCGCACCGTCACGCTGCACCTGACCGGGCACATGGAGCGCTACGTGTGGTCCTTCGACGGCATCAAGTTCGCCGATGCCGAGCCGCTGCGCTTCAGCTACGGCGAGCGGCTGCGCGTCGAGCTGGTCAACGACACCATGATGGAACATCCCATCCACCTGCACGGCATGTGGAGCGACCTCGAGGACGAGCACGGCCGCTTCAAGGTGCGCAAGCACACCGTCAACATGCCGCCGGGCACACGGCGCAGCTTCCGCGTGACGGCGGACGCGCTCGGGCGCTGGGCCTTCCACTGCCATCTGCTGTACCACATGGAGGCGGGCATGTTCCGCGAGGTGCGGGTGGATGAGGGCGGCGCGACATGACCGGGCCGCAAATGCTGCGCTTCGCGTTGGCCCTCGGCCTGTCGGCGGCCGTCATGCCCGCGGGGGCCGCCGAGGACACCCATCACGGGCATCACGGTCACGAGCCGCCCGCAACCGCGGCGCCGGCGCAGCAAGCGCCGGTGCCGCAGATCCCCGCGCCCACCGACGCCGAGCGCGCCGCGGCCTTTCCGGATCTTGACGGCATGGAGCATGCCCACGGCATGGACACGCCGGACATGCTCTACCTGCTGCTCGACCAGTTCGAGTGGGTGGACGCCGATCACGGCGGCGCGCTGCGCTGGGAGGCGATCGGCTGGTGGGGCAATGACGAGCGGCGGCTGTGGCTGCGCACCGAAGGCGAGCGCGCGGACGGCGAAACCGGGCGCGCCGAGCTGCAACTGCTGTTCGGCCGCCCGCTGGCGCGCTGGTGGGACCTGCTCACCGGCCTGCGCCATGACACCGAGCCCGGCCCCTCGCAGACCTGGCTGGTGCTCGGCGTGCAGGGCCTGGCGCCCTACTGGTTCGAGACCGAGGCCACGCTGTTCGTCGGCGAAAGCGGCCAGAGCAGCCTGCGGCTGGAAGTCGAGTATGAGTTGCTGCTGACCAACCGGCTGATCCTGCAGCCGTTGCTGGAGATCAATGCCTACGGCGAGGACGACCCGGCGCGTGGCCTCGGCTCGGGCCTGGCCAGCACCGAGGCGGGCCTGCGCCTGCGTTACGAGATCCGCCGCGAGATCGCACCCTACCTCGGCGTCAGCTGGGAGAAGCGCCACGGCGACAGCGCCGACTTCGCGCGCCAGGCCGGCGAGGATGTCTCGGACACGGCCCTCGTGGCCGGCATCCGGCTCTGGTACTGAAGCGGACGGATAGTCAGCCGCGCCGCCAGGCGTGGAATTTCTGCAGCAGCTTCAGCGCCCACTGCGGCGCGTGCGCGCGCTTCCACTCGCCGGCCGCGTACTTGTTGGCCTCGGCCAGGGTCGGGTAGATGTGGATGGTGCCGAGGATCTTGTTCAGGCCGATGCCGTGCCGCATCGCCAGGATGTATTCGGCGATCAGGTCCCCGGCATGCTCGCCGGCAATCGTCACGCCGAGGATTTTGTCCTTGCCGGGCACGGTCAGCACCTTGACCAGGCCGTGCGCTTCGCTGTCGGCGATGGCGCGGTCGAGGTCATCGATGTGATAGGTGGTGACCTCGTAGGGGATACCCTTTTCCTTCGCCTCCAGCTCGTTCAGGCCGACCCGCGCCACCTCGGGCTCGGTGAAAGTGGCCCAGGGAATCACTGAATAGTCCGCTTTGAACTTCTTGATGCCGCTGAACAGCGCATTGACCGAGGCATACCAGGCCTGGTGCGCGGCGGTGTGCGTGAACTGGTAAGGCCCGGCCACGTCGCCGCAGGCGTAGATGTTCGGGTAGTTGGTCTGCATGAACTCGTTGACCACCACCGTGCGGCTGACCTCGACGCCCAACTCCTCCAGCCCGTAGCCCTTGAGGTTGGCCACGCGCCCGACCGCGCACAGCAGCTCGTCGAAGTCGATCAACACCTCGGCGTCCAGGTATTCGCAGACCAGGGTCTTCTGGCCGTTGGCGACGCGGATCTCCTTCGCCTTGTGGCCGGTCAGCACGTCGATGCCCTCGGCCTCGAAGCGCCGGGTCACCATTTCCGAGATGTCCTCGTCCTCGCGCGGCAGGATGCGCGGCAGCATCTCGATCTGCGTGACCTTGCTGCCCAGCCGCGCGAAGGCCTGGGTGAGCTCGCTGCCGATCGGTCCACCGCCCAGCACGCACAGGCGCTTCGGCAGCTCGCGCATCTCCCAGATGGTGTCCGAGGTCCACACCCGGATCTGGTCGATGCCGCGGATCGGCGGCACGAAGGGCCGCGCGCCGGCGGCGATCACGATGTTGCGCGTGGTCAGGGTTTCGCCGTTGACCTCGACCGTCCACGGCGAGGTGATCTTCGCATTGCCCTCGATACAGTCCACACCCAGGCCGGTGTAGCGCTCGACCGAATCGTGCGGCTCGATGGCCTTGATGACTTTATGCACGCGGTCCATGACCTCGGCGAAGTCCATCTCCACGCTGGCGTCGCGCATGCCGAACTCGCGCGCGCGGCGCACGTGCTCTATGAACTTGGCGGAGCGGATGAGCGCCTTGGACGGCACGCAGCCGGTGTTCAGGCAGTCGCCGCCCATCTTGTGCTTCTCGATCAGCGTGACCTTGGCCTTGATCGCTGCGGCGATGTAGGCCGTCACCAGGCCGGCGCTGCCGGCGCCGATCACCACGATGTTGTTGTCGAACCGCTTCGGCTTCTTGCCGCGCCAGCGCGCGTACACGCGCCGGGCCTTGACCGCGTCCACGATCTTCTTGGCGATCAGCGGGAACACGCCCAGCAGCACGAAGGCAGCGATGAGTTTCGGCGAAAGCAGGCCGGACAGGGACTCGATCTGCGCGAGCTGCGTGCCGGCGTTCACGTAAACCAGGGTGCCGGCCAGCATGCCGACCTGGCTGACCCAGTAGAAGGTGACGGTCCTGATGGGCGTGAGGCCCATCGCCAGGTTGATGACGAAGAACGGGAAGATCGGCACCAGCCGCAGGGTGAAGAGGTAAAAGGCGCCTTCCTTCTCCACGCCGCGGTTGATCGCCGCCAGCCGGTCGCCGAACTTCTGCTGCACCGCGTCGCGCAGCAGGAAGCGCGCCACCAGCATCGCCAGCGTGGCGCCGATCGAGGAGGCGAAGGACACGATCACCGTGCCCCACAGTAGCCCGAAGATCGCGCCGGCGGCCAGCGTCATCACCGCCGCGCCGGGCAGCGACAGGCCGGTGACCGCCACATAGATGAGGAAGAAGGCGGCCACGGTCTCGAGCCGGTGCGCGGCGTAATAGGCCATCACCTCGGCCTGGCGCGACTTGAAATATTCGAGGCTGAGGTACTGCCCCAGGTCGAAGATGAAGAAGCCCGCCACCGCCGCCGCGAGCGCTGCCAGCAGCAGCCCTTTTCCCTTGCTCATGTCAGCTCTCCCCCGTGCGAGACGACAGTGTCAGGTATTCGGCCGGCCCCGCCCAGCCCCCGGCGTCCGCCATCCATGCCCGGCCGTCCAAAAGGCTCAAGTGACGGGCAGCCGCAGCCGCTCCCGCTGCCACTCATGGCGCGGCTTGCGCAGCCGCAGGCGCAGCGTCATCACATCGTTGGCCTCGTCGGGCTGGCACTGGAAGCCGAGTTTCTGGGCCAGCCGCAGCATCGGCTTGTTGTCGGGCAGCACGCTGCCGACGATCTCCAGCGTGCCCTGTTCACGGCAGTAGCGGATCATCTTCTTGAGCAGCGTGCGGCCCAGGCCCTCGCCGCGCAGGTCGTCGCGCACGACCACCGAGAACTCGGCGCGGATGTTGTCCGGGTCGCGCCAGGCGCGCACCTCGCCGAGGGTTTCCTGCCCGCCGTCCACCGGGTTGACCGCGCTGGCGATGAACACCATCTCGCGCTCGTAGTCGATCTGCGTCATCTGCGCCAGCTCGGCGTGCGAGAAGTTCTTGCGGTTGTAGAAATAGCGGAAGCGGATCGAGCGCGGCGACAGCCGCTTGTGGAACTCCAGGTGCGCCGGTTCGTCCTCGCCGCGGATCGGCCGCAGCTCCACGTGGCGGCCGGAGCGCGGCAGCACCACCCACTCGCTGAGATGCTGGGGATAGGGCGGGATGGCCAGCGGCGGCGCCTGCCGTGGCTCGCCCAGGCTGGCGGTCATGTCGAGTGCCAAGAGGCCGTCGCGCGACAGCGTCAGCGGATTGATCTCCAGCCCGCTCAGCTCGGGAATCTCGATGATCATCTGCGACAGCGCCACCAGCGCGCCGCACAGCAGCTGCAGGTCGGCGTCCGCCCGCGGGCTACCCTCCAGCACGATGCGCTCGATGCGCGAGCCGCGGATCAGGTCGCGCGCCAGCGCCAGGTTCACCGGCGGCAGACCGATGCGGCGGTCTTCCAGCGTGGTG